>JAFMMM010000486.1 GCA_017859815.1 Planctomycetota bacterium
TCAACGGGCCTAAACTCGGCACCATCGAAGAGAACTTCCTCGGTAAGATCTCTCCCGGCGATCGATTCCTGTTTGCCGGTCGGGCGGTGGAACTGGTGCACATTCATGATCTGACAGTCTGGGTCCGTCGGGCAAAAAGTTCCCGTAACGCGCGCATTCCAAGGTGGATGGGCGGGCGCATGCCGCTGTCCAGTGAACTGGCTGATGCGGTTCGTGGAAAACTGGAACAGGCTGATGACGGGATCTTCGACGGCCCGGAAATGAGGGCGGTACAGCCGTTGCTGGAACTGCAGTCGCGATGGTCCATCATACCACGACGAGGTCAGTTGCTGATTGAACAAATTAAAACCCGGGAGGGCTGGCATCTGTTGATGTATCCCTTCGCGGGGCGATTGGTGCATGAGGGATTGTCAACGCTGATTGGCTGGCGACTGTCACAGCGACAGCCACTGACGTTCACAATGTCAGTGAACGATTACGGGTTTGAGCTGTTGTCGGCGACTCAGCCGCCGCTGGAGCAGGTGCTGGAATCGCAGTTGTTTCGCACCGAGACTCTTGCTGAAGATCTGCTGCACTGTCTCAATGCTGCAGAAATGGGGCGGCGTCAGTTCCGCGAAATCGCTCGCATTTCCGGGCTCGTTTTTCAGGGGTACCCCGGTCAGCAGAAAACAGCCCGGCAGCTTCAGGCCAGCAGCAGTCTTCTGTATGACGTGTTTTCCAACTACGATCCCCGGAATCGTCTGCTGCAGCAGGCGTCTCGAGAAGTCCTGGAACGCCAGCTGGAGCATTCCCGGATGGTCTCAACGCTCACGGGAATGCAGGGGGCCAAGGTGCAGGTGCGGCAGCCTGCTCGTCTTACACCACTGGCGTTCCCGCTGGTGGTCGCGCGTATGCGAGAACGCCTGAGCAGCGAGAAACTGATGGATCGTATCGCTCGAATGAAGCGGCCTCTGGAAAAAGCTGCCAATCGATAACGCAGGATTTTGCACTGCGTGAACACTGGTGCAAAAAAAATGATCTGCACCACGATTCCTTGCAGTGCAGATCAAGCTGGGAGTTTCACGATCAACCGAGCGAACTGGCAGGATGCGATTCGCCGTGGCTAATCTCACTCAATTTCGTACTCAGAACTGATGGTGTCGAGTGCTGAGGAAATCTGGCTTTCATCCATGCCGCCGGATCGAACGATTTCCGCACTGGCTTCCTTATTTCCGGTCATTTCCTTTGCCGTGGCGTTGATCCGTCCGGCGGAGTCATAGGAGTAGGTGATCTGTACCGGTGACCCCTTGGGAAGGTCGCTGGGAAGATCATAGATCCGGAAGTCGCCAATCAGTTCGCAGGCCGCCGGGTCAACTGCATCGCCCTCCAGAATCTCGACATGGATTCGTGCCTGTCCGGCCGAGTTGGTGCCAAACCGCTGGGACACATCATGAGGCACAGGCGTATTGCGAGGAATCATGACGTGGTTGATCTTGCGGGAGCGATCATTTGGATCGGTGATCTTGATCCCCAGTGAATGGGAATTCACGTCGATGGTTTTGACGGACATGAGTCGTTTCTGCAGGGCAGAAACATCACCGGAGTTCACACCGTGGCGGGCCTGCAGGATCGCAGCGTGAATAGCGGCCCCCTCAGCAACAGCACTCTCCGGTTTCAGTTCACGGGATGGTTCCTTGTTGCAAATTTCCCGCAGCATTTGTTCGATGACAGGCATGTAGGTGGAACCACCCACCAGCACGACTTCGTCCAGTTCTTCGGCTTTTACGCCGGACTGCTGCAGTACCAGTTCGGTCGTGTCCTTGGTTCGCTGCAGCAGGTCAGCTGTCATCCGCTCGAAGTCGGTCCGGGATACGGCAACCCGCATTCGGTCGCCCGCATGATAGACCTCGATCGTTGTCTGCAATTGCTCACTGAGATCGCGTTTTGCGTCTTCCGCAGACTGCTGAATCGTTCTTAGGGATTCGGCACTTTCGGACGGGTCTTTGCCGAATTTTTGACGGAATTGTTCCACCAGGTGATCAGCCAGTCGTTTACTCCAGTCGAGGCCACCCAGCATGACGTCCCCGTCGGTAGCCAGCACGCGAAATGTCGTGGGGGTGTACCGTACGACTGTCACGTCAAACGTTCCGCCACCAAGGTCATAAACCATGATGGTTTTTTCGGCCATGTTCAGGTCGGTGCGACCAAACTCATTGCGATTCCACGCATAAGCCAGGGTGGCTGCTGTGGGCTCGTTGATAATATCCACGACGTTCAGTCCGGCGATTTTACCAGCGTCCTGAGTCGATTTACGCCGCACGTCATTGAAGTAGTAGGGGACGGTAATGACCGCGTTGGCAATCGGACCGATGACTTTCTCTGCGTCCTGCTTCATTTTCTTCAGGATCAGTGCAGAGATGAATTCCGGGCTGAGTTTCTTGTTCTGGTAGACCGTATAGAATTGTGGGTTCCCCATTTCACGCTTGATCGCTTCCACGATGGAATCGGGTTCAGCGATCGCGATGCGTTCAAAGCTTGGACCCACAACCACACGCTCATCATCCAGCAGCACCACTGACGGTGTGATCGCCCGACCCTCCGGCGTCTTGATGACGTACGGCTCGCCATCCGCACTGAGAGCAGCAACGGCGCTGTATGTTGTCCCAAGGTCAATACCTACAGTAGCACCCTCAACAAACTTCATCTCAATCCTCAGCCTTCTGAAAGACAACGGTGCAGGCACCATAGACTATCGTGAACGATCGGGAAGCGTCATACGCCCGGAAGTTGCACGCTGTGACAAATGACAGGTTCTTGATTCGGTAAATGACAGGATCGGCCGGGCGATCCCGCCGCTGCCAGTAGTTTGTCAGATTGCTGGCTGACTGGCAATCAAATGAACTTGCTCCTGTTGGAATTCGTGGAACCCGGCGGAAACAGGCAGGGGCAGTGAAATTAACCGGAGTTTATGAGTGCCGGAGTCTGGTCCGATTTCTCCGGTTGAATCAGGCCTGTCCGATCGCAGAATCCGGGCACGGCGGACTGCCGCAGAATCTGCTCCGCAGCGGCGTGCATGCGGGGAGACTGTCAAAAATTGCGTCGGCGGCCAGCCCTGCTGCCACGATGTCGGGCCGTAGAACTCAACAGTCAACTTCCTGCCATTCCCACGCGTGTCCACAGCGGTTGCCTGAACCGAAGCCAACGGGGCCCCGTTTTTCCGGAGATTTCTTCCACAGGCCCCGGTTTG
Organism: Planctomycetota bacterium; assembly: GCA_017859815.1. Taxonomy (GTDB): domain Bacteria; phylum Planctomycetota; class Planctomycetia; order Planctomycetales; family Planctomycetaceae; genus SXXK01. Next base: position 3,227 of record JAFMMM010000486.1, read on the forward strand.
AGAATTCTGTGACCCGATCGTCTTTTCATTCCCATTGCAGCCCGGACTTCTTAGATTGCGGGAGTGGTCAGAGCCGCCCCATGGGCTCCACTGACCGCAGGGCCCAAATGTCACCTGCGTTTCCACAGGCGATCAGTTCTCTCCTTTGCACATCCTGGTTTCAACCAGGGCCGTGCTCCCCCCCACACAGCCTTCTATCGCACCAGAGAACGGTCTGGTGTCCTCCCTG
>JAFMMM010000109.1 GCA_017859815.1 Planctomycetota bacterium
AGGGCAGAGGTGCCTTTCGCGCATCCCCGTCTCGATCGCACACTTTCCACTGTGTGCGATGCTGCGACCGAGCATTCAAGTGTTTGAAAACAGCCTGGTACGACACCCGGCCGATCGCGGCTGACGAAGGCTGACGAAAACAGTGCAGGTCCGAAGATATCGGAACGCTTGTTGATCGTCGCGTAATTTTGTGTCCACCATTTCGCGGCAGTATCAACACTGTTCGACTCAAGAGATTCACAACCATGTTCAGAATTTTGTTTGCGGCGTTTTTTCTTGCGGGTATCGTGGGGTGCAACCTGGACTACATCCCGAATACCGATGTGACGACAACCTCTCCAACAAATGAGCAGGTGCAGTATTGCCGCGATGTGATGTACATCAATCCAGACCTCGAGATTCAACCTGTTGGTTACAGCATTCGGACAGGGCTCGACGATGAGATTCGATTAAAGTTCATCGCGCAGACGAATGATCCATCACAACTGTTCGATACGACCCACGTTGACTCGCAGAAATTCTTGAAAGAGTTCAATCCGTCAATGCTGAAACCGGAGGCAGGCGACGCATGGTGGGACTTGTCGTCGCAGCAGCTGCAGGGCGCAGATTTCATTGTTCCGCCACCGGGCTCACAGGGTTCTCGGGGGCTCAACATAGCGTATTCCAAAAACGATGATGGCACCCTGACCGTTTATGTGTTGTGGTACGAAACATAAGGAGGCAATCCACCGCAGTTGCCGCAAGTCTGCCACAGTGCTGCGTTCAAGCACCGATCCTTACTGCCGCGTCCGGTTGCAGTGCCCTGGATGGAATTACAGTCATGCCCGCGCGGCTCTTCGCGCGGAGTCCACGGTGTTTGCTGATGAACTGGATTCCAGTTCCACTGTCCACGACAGCCTGACACAGTTGAGTAGTCGCCAACCGCATTGAATGTCATTCCGGAGATCGCGGTGCCGCCAATGTTGGTCCCGGTGGGGATGCTGTCAAAATCAACAAGCACACCCGGCGAACCTGCCGCGGTGTTGAAACCGGTGAGCCAGAAATTCTGATTTCGGTCGCAGACAATCACCCCGGCATCTGCGTGAGCACAAATCAGAATGAGGAACGCACCGCATCGGCTGGCACACCCGGCGAAATCAAAGACAGTTCTGAGCATGGACAGCATCTCTGGACTGAAGAGCGAATAACGACAGTATCAGGGGCGGACAGGGATCTCCCTTCCAACTGTCCGCGAATAGATTGCGTAATCGCCACAAGCTGAAAATCACGGATGACCTGCCTTATTATCGCAGCTGCTACAACGTTCCATTGCGTGCCAACCAGTATCTTTGTCTCAAAGAGAACAGTCACATTTGTCGAACAGTCTGGGAGTGTTGTGTCGCCCCAACCGTTCTGTTCAGGCATCGAATCACGAATGCAGCGGTGACTCATGTCCTGTCGTCGAGGAGCATCGCAGTCATGGCAGACTCCCGCTTAGTGAGATGCGGTACCGTGTACCGAGCAGAGCGGGATCAGGACTTCCCCTTTTGCAGGTGAATCCAGTCGATAGCTGGGCTCGAAATCAGCGCGCAAACTCAACAGCGCGTTTGCCGCACTGATGTGACGATTTCACCCCTGCTGCAGCCCCTGTCAGGCGGCCGAAGCTCTATTCCAGCGGCAGCAGCTCGAAGTTGATGCTGACCGTGGCATTCAGGCTGATCTGTCCGGGAGAGAGCAGAATCCCGCGGACAGCCTGTTGCTGGTCGTCGGTCCCGCCGGCGACCTCATTCGCCGTGCCGCCAGCACTTTTGCCGTTGGCGGAAGCGGCAGCCGAAGCAGGGCCACCGTTGTGATATTTCAGACTCACCGGCCGCGCCGATTGATTGCGAACAACACTCACCGGCGGCTGAACCGGGCCAAGACCATCGGCCAGAGGAATTGCCGAAGGCTGCTGCGCGGCGGCGCCCAGCCCGCCACCAAAGCCCCCAAACCCCCCGGCGTCGTCATTGTATTCCACGCCTTCAGTGATCGTGATTGCGTTCCCGATCCGCATCCCGTTCAGTTCGGCAAGATGTGTCGCCTTTTCCCGAGCATAGAGTACGGCCAGCCGACGTGCCTCCACCTGATGCTCCCGCTGATCACTCACCTGCAGCTTCAATTCCCGGATGCTGATGTTATCTCCACCGGCCTGCACAATGCCGCTGATCAGAAAGTCCACTGCAGAGAAATCTTCCGTGCGAACTTCAAAAGAACGTTCCACGCCGTAGTCCACCAGCATGCGATTGCGATCAAATCGCGGCCCCATATGCAGATCTGTCACCTGAAAGCGGTCGTCGTCGACCGCCTGTTGTCGAACAAACGTGAAGATCTCGCTGGTAATGGCATCGTTTTCGGCCTTGGCATCCAACAGTTGCGGCTGGTGAGTATCCACGGAGAACGAAATGATTGCCTCGTCCGGTGTCACGCGAAACTCGCTTTGAGCCGACACCGAAACCACTCGCTGAAACTCATCCCCCCGCACACCAGGGGCGATGACCAGACAGCACAGAATCAAACACTGCTTCCACGGCATACGATCTGCACCCACCATTGCATTTCTCCCTCAGGATCTTCCTCAACTCCAACTCGATTTTCTTCTGACACGGACAGCGAAAATTCCCACTGACAGCATCAGCCAACATGCTCTCCGGGCAGCATGGATCCGACCAGCAACATGAGCAGCGGGATCACTTTGCAAACAGCTGGCCGTCAATGTCAGCGAACGCTTTGAACTCCAGCGCATTCCCGCTGGGGTCTTCAAAGAACATGGTGCACTGTTCGCCCGGTTGTCCCGCGAATCGCACATACGGTTCAATGATAAACTGATCCACGAAGGTGCGAACACGCTGTTCCAGCTCTTTCCATTGCCGAATCTCCAGCACGACCCCAAAGTGGGGTACGGGAACAGCATGAGCATCCACGGGATTGCAGTGACTGGGCACTCTGCCGTCCGCCCCCAGAGAAGGATTCAGATGAACCACCAGCTGATGCCCGTACATGTCAAAGTCGATCCAGGCCTCGTCGCTGCGTCCTTCCGGAAACCCCATCAGATTGCCGTAGAAATCGCGGGCTTCGGCAATATCCCGCACCTGAATGGCCAAATGAAATGGCGTTGGCATGATTCGTTTCTGTGAAAGAGCGGTGGAGAAGAAACCGGGGGACCATTTGTTGCACGGCCGAGATTTTGCTGTGTTCCGGGATCGCAGTGTTCGCGAGTCGGCAGAACTGAACAAAGGCAGGAACGGATCCCGCCGCCGCACACGATCCGCCGACCCAAAGTTTATTCAGGTTTCCCGCAAGGTGAAGCGAAACGCAACATTCCGGTGTCCGCCCTCCGGAAGAGGCATCCGGTCTACGCCAGCAGGCCATCAATGATCTGCCCTCCGAACTGGCTCAGCTGCTTGAATCGCCCCGCGTGGTAGAAGGTCAGTTTGTTATCATCCAGCCCCAGCAGCCTCAGCAGTGTCACGTGCAGATCCCGAACATGATGAACTTCTTCCACGGCTTCCATTCCTGTTTCGTCGGTCGCACCAATCGTCTGGCCCGCATTGCACCCACCACCAGCCAGCCAGACCGTCATCGCGTTCGGATTATGATCTCGCCCATAGGCCGTCCCGCCACGAATTCCGTTGTCCGGTGATCGACCAAATTCACCGCACCAGACAATCAGTGTACTGTCCAGCAAACCGCGTTCTTTCAGGTCCGCAACCAGGGCCGCAATGGGACGGTCAACCGCCTGAACAAGATTGCCGTGAGCCCGTTGAATGTAGTCGTGACTGTCCCAGGTACTGTGATACAGCTGCACAAACCGAACCCCTTTTTCCACCATCTTGCGAGCCAGCAGACACTTGCGACCAAAGGCAGCGGTCGGCTCTTCGTTGATGCCGTATCGGTCCAGCATCTGCGGTGTCTCGCCGGAAATATCAATGGCATCCGGAACTTCCGTCTGCATGCGGAAGGCGAGTTCGTAACTTTCCAGACGAGCGCTCAGTTCCCGATGCCGTGGATGCTGTGCTGCGTGTCGGTGATTCATTCGGGCCAACAGATCAAGGTTATGTCTTTGCCGAGCCTCAGTCACGCCGACTGGAGGCTGCAGATCCAGCAGTGGTGATCCCTTTGGCCGCAATGGAGTTCCCTGATAAAACGCGGGCAGATAACCATTCCCCCAGTTCGCGGATCCCCCCTGGGGATAAGAGACTTCGGGCAGCACCAGGAAACCCGGCAGATTCTGATTTTCGGACCCCAGCCCGTACGTCACCCATGCTCCCAAACCGGGATCGCCGCCGAAGCGATTGCCACAGTTCATCTGGTACATCGCGGTGGGATGATTCACGCTGTCGACCTGGCAGCCACGATAGAAGCACAGCTCGTCCGCAACGCCGGCCAGATGCTGCCAGTTGTCAGCCATCCATGCTCCGCTTTGCCCATGCTGACTGAACGTGAACGGACTTTGCACGTAGTAGCGTTGTCCGCTTTCCATCGCAGACTTCTGTTCACCGTTGCGGATAAAGTTCTGCAGATGCAGTTCCTTCAGTTTCGGCTTCGGGTCGAAGGTGTCGATATGCGACGGTCCCCCTTCCATCATCAGGAAGATGCAGTTCTTTGCTTTGGCCGGGAAGTGACCTTTCCGCGGCGACATCGGTTCATTGCCAGCCGCGGGTTGTGCTTCATCCGCCAGCAGCGATGACAGCGCTACGGCTCCCAGTGATGCCCCCAGCCCGTACAGGATATCGCGTCGTGCATGCATGGTGATCAGGTTCCCAGGAGCTTTTGGCCGAATGGTGAGTCCGCTTCGATCTGACAACAAGTTGTGTGTTCCGTGATGTCGCAGGCTTTCACCGTGAGCGTCCCCCCCCCGCAGCCCTGCAACAGCGGTGATTGTGCGGGGTCTCTCAGATCCCCGTCATTGTCCCGCACCGTCCGAGCTGCCCGCAGCATTTCGATTGCCGCTCGCCTGTTGCTGTTTTTGCTGCAGCACGTCCCGCAAACTCTCCAGCCGTTCCGCAAGCTGCGGCCGACCGGCAAGATTCATCTTTTCATCCGGGTCCTGCTGCAAGTCATACAATTCTTCACCGTCGGGCCATCGAGCGTATCGCCAGTGACGCGAACGTACCGAATACCCCAAATCGCTGCCGCGGCGAACGATCGTGTAAGCATGCTTCGTTTCTCCCGAGCCGTGCGGCTCCTGCAGCAAAGGCTGAAGCGGAACTCCCTGCAAATCCACTGGCGGCGTGAGATCTGCCAGCCGGGCCAGCGTGGGGTAAAGATCAATCAACTCCACCACAGCATCGCAGCGACTCCCGGCTGCAGTCACCCCCGGTACTCGAACAATCATGGGGACCCGAGTTCCAATGTCAAACAACGTCACCTTCCCCCACAGGAAATGATCTCCCAGGTGATAGCCATGGTCGGAGGTGAACACAACCACGGTGTCTTCCCAATGCCCTGTCTCGCGCAAGGCATCCAGCATCAACTGCAACTGGGCATCAAGAAATGAAATGCACGCATGGTACGCCTGCATGTATTCCCGACGCAGTGCTGGATTCTCTTTTCCCAATTCGAATCCGAATGCCGTGTAGCGTCCGGAAATGGCTTTCCGGGGAATGGAATCCCACAGGTCAGGGCGATCCGCTGTAAATGGAATCAGATCTGCCGGATACAAGTCGAAGTATCGATCCGGAGCAAGGAAGGGCACATGTGGCTTCTGAATTCCACAGGCAATGAAAAATGGCTTGTCTCCGTGAGTCCGTTGCTGCAGCCACTGGGCGACCTGACGAGCATTTTTCCCATCTCGATGCTGTTCGTCAGTCAGACCGCTGCGTCCATGTCCGGGAGGTGTCTGTGCATTGAGCGGTGCAGCGGCCTGCCGCTGCAGAAGTCGCCAGGCCTGACGATTCGCCGGCAGCTCCACTGAACCGCGTGTCGCTTCAAACTGCTGCCGCGCTGTTTTCACAACCGGAAGCTCATCATTTTCAAATCGAACGAATTCGTCCCAGACGAGTTCCCCCGGCTCCTGTTTCGGTGAATGGAAAACCTTGCCCGTGCTGGCCGTCCAGTACCCGTGGGAGCGGAACAGCTGAGGCAGCAGCACCGTACCCGGACGCTCCACTAAAATGTCAGCTGTATTGTCCAGAACTCCCGTTGACTGCGGGTAAAGTCCACTCAGGATGGATGCTCGTGAAGGACCACAGACCGGGTACTGACAGTATGCGCGGTCAAACGTCAGCGAATCCGCTGCCAGGGCCGAAAGAGCCGGAGTATGAATGTGCTGGTACCCGGATGAACTCACATGCGTGTTCAGGTCATCACAAATGATCAGCAGCACATTCACTGGTTTGCCGGCGATCACCGAACTGTCGAAGAAGCACAGCAGCAGCACACTGACAAGCAGGCGAAACGATGCAGCCAATGGCGCCACCCCAGTGATCAGTCGCGACTGCCGCCAGTCGCGTCCTGGAGTTCGCCGAGCGGGCTGACGATCATTTTCAGTAGACATAAACGAACTCATTGGCATTGAAGATTACGAGGCACAAATCGGCCAGTGCCTGCACGTGTCGCTCTACGTCCGCTGGCTGCAAATCGGAAACAAACTGTGCATTGGCAATCAGTTGCTCGGTATACACAAACCGTTCGCCTGTGTTCTCATCCACGGCTTCACGGACAACTTCCAGCGGAGGAACAGTTCGCGGAGGCGGGTCCGCGGGCAGCAGCTGCTCCGCTTCGTGCCAGTGAGTCATCAATTCCTGCAACTCGTCTGATGTCGGCAAACGCGACAGCGCCAATTCAAAACATCGACGCACTGCATCCTCGTCAGACGATGTTTCACGGGCCGCACGAGCCGCAAGTGTCAGCGCTCGCGTGTGTATTGACTGCCCGTTGAACAGGCTGAAAACCTGAGGCGTCACAGTGGAAACTTCCCGCCTTTCGCAGGAAAAATCCGGAGCGGGCGAATTGAAGACCTCCAGCATCGGATCCATCAATCCCCGCAGTTTCAGAACGTACAGGGAACGCCGGTTTCGCTGCTGTGGTTTGCAGTTGGGAACCCACGCCGCCGCGAAAGACCCCATCACCATTCGCGGCTGCAAAGCCACTTCCTGATTGATCTCCGGCCGGCAGGGAATTCCTCCCAGCGTCTGATTCAGTTCACCGGTCACCGCCAGCATGGAGTCTCTCAGTTCTTCAGCGGTCAAACGACGCGGCTGAAAGACCGCAAAGCTTGTCGCTTCCGGATCCAGCTCGTCCAGTTGTTCCGGCTGCGGATGAACAGTGCTGCGGCAGTAGGTTTCGGAATTCATGATCAACCGGTGGACTGCTTTGACCGACCAGCCTCGCTGGACGAATGCGCTGGCCAGCCAGTCCAGCAGAGCGGGATGAGAAGGTCGTTTCCCGGTGGAACCAAAGTTATTGGGGTTTCCGGCAATTGCTTTGCCAAAGTGCCACAACCAGATTCGATTCACCATCACTCGCGATGTCAGCGGGTTGTTTTTATCAGCAATCCAGTCTGCGAAAGCGAGGCGTCTGCCCTCAATGGAACCCGGAATGCTGGCGGTCACCTGAGCACCAATGACGCTCAGAATTCCGGGCTGGACAGGCTGAGCTGCCGAAAATGGGTCGCCCCCGGTCAGAATCGCAGTCTGCTCCAGCTGTCCCTTCGTGAGTCGATCAGCGGGGACTCGTTGCGGAGCGGAAACACTTCGAAGGGCTCTTGTGCGGCCGTTGTAGACTGCCAGGGCAAATGGCTGGTAGCGTTCCAATTCCCAACGCAACCGTTCCAACCCCTTGCGTGCCACGCGCTCCTCACCGAACTGACGCGGCGTGAAACCAACCTTATTCGGAGGATAGTCGGATTCCGCGAATCCCTCCTTCTGCATCATATTGCGTGCCGCAGCAAAGATTTTGCCGCGGCCTTCCTGAGACTGCAGTTCCGCGACGATTTCCAGCCACCGCGACTTCTTCTTTGCGACCTCCGGCGGCTGCTGATCGTACCACATCACGGAATTCGCCAGCAGAATCTGTTCGACATTGTCGATCGCCTGCTGGTGAATCGCGGCTGCCTGATCCAGCCATTCCCGTTCTTCAAACCCGGTGACATTTTCAGCCGGCAGAAATTCCGCCTGCCGTTCAACGAGTTGTGTCGTCGCGAATACAGCCTGAATGGAGTAGTAATCACGAGTAGGAACGGGATCAAACTTGTGATCGTGGCAACGAGCGCACTGCAGCGAATGAGCAAGGAATGTCTCGCCCACGCTGTTGGTAACGTCGTCAAGAAATCGCTGTCGAGCGATTTTGGCGACTTCCATGCCGGTCAGTTCCCACGGGCCCATGCGCAGGAATCCAGTGGCAATGATCCGCTCAGGATTGTCCGCATCCAGTTCATCCCCGGCGATCTGTTCCCTGATGAATTCTGAATACGGCTTGTCGCTGTTGAAGGCCCGCACGACATAATCCCGGTAACGCCAGGCATTTCCGCGTTCAAAGTCGTTCGCAAATCCCGACGAGTCGGCATATCGCACCACGTCCAGCCAGTGCTGTGCCATCCGTTCACCGTAATGGGGCGATTCCAGCAGGCGATCAATCAACGCGGCAAACGCCTGTCGATCACTTCCGGGATCAGAGAGAAACTGCTGGACTTCAGTCGGTGAAGGCGGCAGTCCTGTCAGGTCAAACGTGGCTCGCCGAATCAGGGTGCGACGATCCGCTCGTGGAGCCGCCGACAGTCCGACCGGCAGTTTCGCATCAATCCACAGGTCAATTGGGCTGCGACCAGCCTGCAACTGATCTGCATTTTCATTCGCAAGCTCCGGAGCGTGAATCGGCCGGTAAGCCCACAAACTTTCGGGATCGTAACGGCGGTGAGTCCAGGCATCATCCAGTCCACCTGAGGTGGCAATTTCGATTCCGTCTTCGGAATCCCACTGTTCCGCATACGTCTGAGCAATTTCCTGCCGGCGTTCCGGACCCGGCCATTCTGCACCCGAAGCGATCCACTGCCGCAGCCATTCCAGTTGCTGTTTTGTCAGCTTTTCGGCTTCTTTCGGAGGCATTGCCGACCAGTCTTCGGACATCCGAGCCGCCGCCAGATACAACGGGCTTTGATCCGGCTTTCCTGGAAGGACAGAGGGCTGTTCACTGTCGCCCCCGGCAAGAACAGCCTTCCGGGAAGTCAGATCAAGGGACCCTTCCAGTTGTTGCGGATCCGCACCATGACAAGCCAGGCATTTTTCGGTCAACAGCGGCAAGATTCTACGGACAAAATGAACCTCGGTATTTTCCTCGACAGGTCGCTCTGCGGCCTCATCGGGAGTCCGAGATGTTGCTGTTGCAACGGCTGTTGCCGAGAAACTCTGCAGAACCAACAATGCCTGCAGCCAACAGCTCCATCGTGGTCTGCCAAAGCGAGCGATGAAAACAGTATTGTGTTCAGACATCTGCCTTAAAGCCGACTACGTACGTGAGTGAAAATGCGAGCCTATGCAGGAAGCCAGAGCCAGCGAATTCACGACTTTACCGGATTGGGCGTTGCAAAGTTAGTCAGCAACCCAGCCAGATCACTCGATTCCCCGAGCGTCAGTGGCGAAGCAGAGAATCACTGCCAGTCCGGGGATGAATTCAGACAGTTCGGCCTGGGAGGATTGTGGCGATTTGACACGCGATCCAAGTCAGTCTGGTGTTCGCACTGTTCCATTTCTGAGTCGACCCCGGACGGCAGCCTCACAGTGCAATTCGCTCCATTTCCATTTTAGAATTTACAATTCATCACCAAACGGAAGGAATCCGGCGTTGAACGTGGTGGTTGACCAAAAACGCCATGTTATTTGCCACAATCCGCCGAATAATAAATCCAGAGAACGCATACCCACGCGCCCCGGACATGAAATTCAGGGCAGATTTTCGGACCAGCTTATCCTCAGTGTGCGTGATTCAGCCGCAATTCTGTCAACGGGATTGCGTGTGCTCAAACGCAGATGATCTCTGGATGACTCCAATTCGGAAGAAACAGGACAAACTCGATGAGACAGACCGTGCTGGCGTACTCGATGCCTGAACGAGGTCGCCGTGGATTTACATTGATCGAACTGCTGGTGGTCATCGCAATCATCGGCATTCTTGTTTCGCTGATCATGCCAGCGGTTCAACAGGCGCGTGCTGCCGCTCGCCGAACCGAGTGTCTGAACAATCTGAAACAGCTGGCATTGGCAATCCATGGATTCCACGACACGGAAAAAGCGTTTCCTCCTGCCCGGCTGATTCGCAACGAACAACGCCAGTCAACCCCCATCGCAATCATGTCCGGTCTCGACGAGCCCACCTGGCTGGTCCGCATTCTGCCCTGGATGGAACAGAGCAACCTGTACTCGAAATGGGATCTCTACACGCCATACCACACGCAACAGTCCGAAGTGAGATCATTGGCGGTGCAGAGTTTTTTATGTCCGGAACGGAATGCCGGCACGAAAGCTCTTCAGGAATCAAGCACCGTTCGTATTTCACTTCCCTGCGGCTGTGCGGGAGGCGTTCAGACAATTCCTGGGGGACCAGTTACCGATTACGTTGCCAATCACGGCGATCCCTCACCAGGATTTTCGGGCACGCTGGATGACTTCTACTGGGGCGGAAAGGGCACGGGCGTCCTGATCTCCAGCCGTCCGGTAGAAGGCGTGGACGGAAAAATTCGCACTGGCTGGTCCGACCGGGTGGCCATGCGGGATATCACTGACGGTACCAGTAACACGATCATGGTCGGGGAGCCGCACATTCCGGCGGACCAGCTGCAAAAGGCTCCATGGAATGGCGCTGCCTTCTATGGCCGATACCTGACCAACTTTGCCCGCATAGGAGGCCCAGGAATTCCGCTCGCTCACAGCCCCGGAGACGTCCGTGCTTCCGCATTTTCCTTCGGGAGTGCCCACCACGGTGTTGTGCTGTTCGCACTGGCCGATGGAAGTGCACGGCCGATTTCGACGTCACTCAGCACAGTGGTGCTATCGCGACTGACGAATCGTCAGGACGGCATGACGATTGGAGAATTCTGATGCAGGTTGATCGCCGTCCCGGCATGTTTTGGCTGGTCACTGGTCTGTTGCTGATCGGCTGCGGGGAACAGGGGCCGACGATCTACCCAACTCGCGGTACGGTAAAGTTCGCCGACGGCAGCCTCGTGAAAAGCGGAATTGTGGAACTGTCCTCACGGCAGCATGAACTGACCGCAACCGGTCGAATTCAGCCTGACGGCAGCTTTGTTCTGGGGACTCACACCGAATCAGACGGGGCCTGCAGTGGGGAACATGCCGCCATCGTCATGCAAATGATTATTAACGACGGCATGACCATCCATACACAGGATCATGGCCCGGCCGTGGACCCACGGTTCTTTTCGTACGACACCAGCAATCTCTCCGTCGTCATCGAAGAATCCGACGAGAATCAGGTGCAGCTGGTGGTTCGGAAGAAACCGCAGGCAACGCACTAAGGGCCTCGCGAATTCCCGGACTGCGGACTGATCTCCCTTGCTGCCGGAACATCCGGTATTCCACTCAGCAGCGAAGCTCTCGGGGCGACTGCCGGGTGACGCACTCCCAGTGCTCGCGGCGATGACTTTCCGGAGCATCGCTGCCTCCTGCAGCAGTACCACAGCAACACGGGCAACCGCGATCTGCCATGCGTAACCCAACAGCAGGGCCAAGCCGGCTGCATCCGCGAAATATCGTAGTGAAATCCACTTGGCGGGAACTCCCGTCAGATCGGAATAACAGTTGCCACCCGACAGCGATCCGGTCAGAATACGCCAACAGAGTCACTCCGTCCGGTCAGAAGAATCGGACTACTGATTTTGACGGGGGCATTTGCCGCCTGGCGTGATTGCCGGGAAGCGACCAATTCCCCCGGAAAACCGAAGCTTCGGCTGGTGATCCAGGAAGTTTTTTCTTGATTTGCAAAGTTCCAGAAGAACGATTCCTGTTCAATCCGAAACAAAGATTGTCCCCCCCGCAGAGTTGCCGCAAAGCTTCCTGTTTTGCACTGTGCAAGCTCTGAAAAAGTCTCTCCTGAATGTCGTTCCTCTGGTGTCGAAAGAACTCGTCATGCTGAATCGTCGTCGACTGTTGCAGGGTGTTGCCACTGGTGCCGGCGCGGCTCTTGGATTGCCCACCGCGACCGCCGGTCTGTTTGCCGCTCCCGAAGCCACCAACACAACGCCGAAACGCATCATCTTCTTTATGCAGAATCAGGGCTTTGACCCAAAGACCTGCATCCCGGAGGGAATGACAAGCAGCGGGTCACTGGCTGGCGTCAAACTCCCGGAACCGATCAGCCCGCTGGAGCCCTACAAGGAGCGAATGCACATCATCAACGGGCTGCACGGAACTCACACAAGTCCCTCACACAGTGCATTCTTTGGTGCGTTGGGCGGCTACCGTGGCGGTGACGGCGTTCCTCCCAGTGCCGCGACGATCGACTATGAACTCAGTCGCGTCCTGCCGCAGACACTGATGCCACATCTGTGCATTGGCATGGATTCCATCGAGAACATGACCACCAAGCCAACAATCGCGACGCTGTCTGCCAGCGGAGCAGGGCAGCCGATCTTCATGTACTCCAACCCCAATCACCTCTACCAGACACTGTTTGGTGGAATCGCCACGGGAGAAATTCGCCGGCAGCATGAAGCTCGCTCCAGCCTGATGAATCAGATCCAGCAACTGGCGGTCTCCGGTGCGAAGGATCTGCCCGGGTCTCAACAGCAGCGTTATAGCCAGTTCGTCCAGGGATTCAGGGATGTGAATGGCCTGCGGGAGCGTCTGGATGCCGCGTCCGACCGTTTGCGGCAGTATGCCCCGGAAGTAGACCAGCGCTATACTCAGCCGGAATTCGAGACCGACTGGCACGACGTCATGCTGGAACTTGGAATTTCCGCACTCACATCCGGAATCACCAACACGCTGACAATCGGATCAGGTCGCGGCGAGATTTTCGGTGCGTGGAAGGGACTGGGAATTGATCAGCAGGGTCATAATCTGGGACACATGAAGCAGCCGAACAATCCCATCTGGATCAAGATTCGGCAGTATAACAGCCGGATGCTGGTGAAGCTCATGGAAGCCCTGGACAGCATTCCTGAGGGCAGTGGCACAATGATGGACCACTCCCTGATCGTCTACACCAGCAACAATGCTGACAGTCAGCACACCAGCGGTGCCAACTGGCCGGTGATGCTGTTGGGGAATTTTGATGGTGCGTTCCGCACAGGCTGCTTCACTCAGGTCGACGGTCGCCGACCGATCAACTCGCTGTACACGACACTGATGCAGGTTGCGGGATCGCCCTGCGAAAGATTCAATATGTCGGAACAACTGGCCAAAAAGTTTGACAGCGGCAATGGCGTCCTTGGGGAAGTGCTGGCATGAGCGGTGCTCCTGTTTCTTCACCGCTGCACTTCCGATCTGCCAGTCGTCTGCTTCTCGTTCGAATTCTTCTCACCCTGTCTGCATGTGCCGGACAGTACGTGTCGGCTGACGAATCGTGGACACCCGGCAGCACAGTACCGGGAAACTGGCAGGATTACGCGCTGCCCTTCCTGACCGCTCACTGTCTGGATTGCCATGGCGAATCAGACCCGGAAGGCGGTCTGTCACTGCACGATCTTGGACCTGTGGACGAACTCAACGCCGGCACCTGGAAGAGCATCTGGGCTCAGGTCTCTCTCAAAGAGATGCCACCGGCTGACATGCCACAACCGGAAGTTGTTGAGCGACTTAAGTTTTCGGACTGGATCGTCGGCGCTCTGACCCACGCCATGAAAGACAGCGGAGGGTTCAGTGCCCATCGTGATCCTGACAAGGCAAACTATGTTGATCATGAATTGCTGTTCGGAGCAATTCCTCCGGGGATCCGACTCCGTCCCACATCGTCACCGGCTCGAATCTGGCGAGTCACGCCCGACGAACATCTGACCCGACTGAATGAACTGATCAACACCGAACCAGCCTTTGACCCGAAAAAACCGGGACAGCGAACTCGCGGTGATGCCGTTCCCACCAATCATGGCGGGGAATTGAAGATGTATTTCGGTACAGACCGAATTCTGCTCTGGCAGGGTGGAACGGTTGCTTACGCGACATCGGTCAAGAGTGTGCCTGCAGTGCTGTCTTCTGCACGTGATCATGGACTGGAAAACTATCCCGAATTTTCCACTGTCAACAGTGCCGAAGCGACGCAGATTCTCAGTGTTGCCGGTGACGTCCTGCGATACATGGCGTGGGGGCCACTGAGTATTGCA
>JAFMMM010000487.1 GCA_017859815.1 Planctomycetota bacterium
ACGTTCGCGGCAAACTGCAGATCCCGTGGAGCGCAGACGATTTCGGGAACGCATAACCGGGGCCCGAATTCGGTCAGCACGTAGTCATGATTCCTGCGGGCGGACCTTCCGGACTGTTTGGCAAGTTGACCGTACACGCTGGTCAAGTGATGGAATCGAGAAGGATGCCGATACTGCCTGGAGAACCACAACAACGGACTGCTGATGCAGAAATTTCTCACTTCCAGCTTCAGCCAGTCAAAACAAATCGCACACTGATCGACGACTTTTCCGCTGAGCTTTCTTGCCGAAGTGACAGGCGGAATTTTTGTGTTCGCTCGAAACGCCATTGGAATGGAAAGGCTGACGACAGGAATGCCGAGGAATTGGGCACGCAATGCATTGGCCCAGAGAAAACTGTCGAAAACAAACACATCAGGTGAAACGCTTTTGATTCGACTGTCCAGCTCTCCATTGACGATGTGATCCAAGTAGGACTCGAACAGCGTTTCCTTCTTCAACTGCCGAGAAGCGACAGAATCGGACAAGTGTTGTGCGGCTGCCCCCTCCGTGCTCGCTGGACACGTTGTTGAATCGGGCAAAATATTCTCCGCGTAGAGCACTGTCGAAAAGCCCTCGACGCGAAACTCCTCCACCGCGTCCTGCCAACACAGAAAGGTGACCTGATGGCCTTTTGCGCGAAGCTCACTCGCCAGCCGAAGGCCGGCTTGTGTATGCCCCCGACCGGACATCACATTGAATAAGACATTCATGACAAGATCTCGCAGCAGGACGCTTGAGGATCCACCGATCGACTGGTGTAACCGACCTCCCCCTTTGCAACCTGTTCCTGAATGCGCTCCAGCTGCTCTCTTTTCTGCTGACTTGAGGTTGACCAAAACCGTTCCGACTCCGGTCCGCTGACCAACAATGCCGACCAGTCTGTCCAGCAGACATCCCGTTCACCTAACTTCAACGTCACGTCGGGAATTGTGGCCGCAGTCATCACGCCACGATAGAAATCCTTTGGCAATTCCGGCGTCAACGGAAATGACACGTTGCCGATACGAAGGTACAGAAAGCATTGGGGGAGTTGCCGCGACTGGCAGCGTGTCACCTCAATCAGGACAGCGATGAATTCTGATTCGATTTCAAACCCGGGTGGTAACGTCACGACCACCACGAACTCATTGAAGTGCCACCAGACGCTCTGAACGACCTCGACTTCCAGGTCAATTTCACCGCAGGCGTTCCTGAAACAGGTTCGGTAATGCTCAAGCAGCACCTGCGTTTCGTTCGCAGTCACACCACTGCCGGATGCTGTCAGACGTTGAAGAACATCAGCATGGACCGTGAGAAAAGGTCGCCGGGAAAACTCGGACCAGACCTCGTTGATCGTTGTCATCATGAATTGCAGAACGTCAGCAACCAGGGCGTCATCCCGCGTCAGGAATCGCGACTCCTGCTGCTGCTTCAATCGCTGAAACAAATCACTGTGCTCACGTTCGAACGCATCTTCCCGATGAAGAATGGCCGCGGCCGAATCCACCGTTGTGTGACATCAGTCGCGACACCCGCCAGGATCCTCGCGGCACGCGAAGGAATTCGACGGACCAACCTGCGTTAGACCGCGGATTCAGATTCCGCAATGGCCAGTCGGACTGCTTCAGCAACCCCAAGCGGCTGAATCGAAAAAGCTTGCAGAGCACTGGGGTCGCGAACGATGGTCGGGTTTTTCAGACCCTCAATCAGATGGCGTCCCACCTCACAGGTGGCGGGGGTGACCAGAGCGAGCCATAAGCCCGACAGATAGGGAGTCAGGATCGGGACGAAGATCAGCCAGCGCCGCAACCCCTGTTGCCGGGCGTACTCCCGAATCAGGTCGCCGTACACAACGACGTTTGGGCTGCCAATCTCAAAGATGCGATTTCCGGTCCCAGGCAGATCGATTGCTGCCAGCAAATAGCTCAGGACGTCCTGAATTGCGATGGGCTGTGTGAGCGTCGTCAGCCAGCGAGGACAGAGCATCACCGGCAAACGGTCTGTCAGCGACTTGATCATTTGATACGACAGGCTTCCAGCTCCAAGCACCATGCCTGCCCGGAATTCGATGACCTCTGCACCCGAACTCTTCAGGATCTCCCCGACTTCGTGCCGACTTCGCAGGTGAGGTGAAAGATTCGGGTCAGCGTCGTCGCCCAGTCCGCCAAGGTAGATAATCCGCTGCACGCCGGCTTGCTCAGCCGCCCCAGCGAAATTGACAGCGGCCCGCCGATCGTCCTCCTCAAAATCATGCGAACCAGACATCAGATGAACAAGGTAGTAGGCCGTCTGTACTCCCTCCAGTGCCGTCGCCAGTGATGCTTGATCCAGCACGTCGCCCTGAACGATCCGAATGTTTTCCCCAGCCACGGGCTGCAGTTTGTCCGGATTGCGAGCCAAACACTTGACGATCACTGGCTGGTCCCGGAGCAGCGGTAACAATCGTCCTCCGACGTAGCCTGTTGCCCCGGTCAGCAGGATCGTCGGCAAGCGTTCAACTGCGGCGTTATCGGGCTCACTGTTTGACATTGTCCGGCGTTAAACTCTCGGCTGGGTCGCGGTTGACACCACGGATGTGGTTCTCTGTGCAGCAGTTTAGCCACGGCGTTCGCCGAAAGATATCATCGGCGTGAGATTGAGGATCCAATGAGATTCATTTCCCTGCAAAAACCCAAAGCAGACACGCTTTCGAAGTCTCTGGCGGAACAGTCTGCACTGGACTTCAGCTACCCCGAGGTTGGAGCAACCGCCTTCCGACCACCGGCTGGTTACGTCGTTGACCAGACTCGGATTGAACTGGGAAGTGGCGAACGCGTCTTTGAGGCCGCGAAATCCGCTTTGCGAAACTGGCAACAGGTACGACTTGGCTGGGTCGACGCCTGGTCGCCGGGAACAACTCTGGACGTCGGGCAGGATGTCGCCATCCTCGGCTGGGCCCTGGGGTTCTGGTGGCTCAATTGTTGCCGCATCGTTTACACGATCGATGACACGGAGGGGAATCCTCGGTTCGGCTTTGCCAACGGCACGCTGCCGGGACACATTGAAATGGGGGAGGAACGCTTTCTCATCGAGTGGGATCGGGATACCGATCGGGTCTCCTACGAGATTGTCGCGTTTTCAAAACCGAATCACTTTCTCTCACGGCTGGGTTATCCCATCGTGCGCCGCAACCAAAAACGGTTCGGCAGAGATTCCGCGGCTGCCCTGTACCGGGCGATTGGCCGGACCGCGGCCGTGCCGACGGTCGTGCAGAGTACGAACCAGCCAATCCGAAGTCTGCAGGCCGGTTTGGAAATGTGTTAGCAGGTTCGCTGACCAAACCATTCCGGTTGACGGCAACTGCTTCCAAAGACCGCGGTCGGCGAGGCCCGCATGGGAATCCCGGGCTCCGTCCGAAGCCAGAACCGCGCCCTTGTCG
>JAFMMM010000488.1 GCA_017859815.1 Planctomycetota bacterium
TCTGATTCAGGCCTTCAACAGCGATCTCCCGTATGACAAGTTTGTGAGCTGGCAGCTTGCAGGGGATGAACTGGAACCGGACAACCCGTTGGCAATGATGGCAACGGGCTTTCTGGGGGCAGGCGTTTTTCCAACTCAGTTGACGGAAGCGGAATTCGAGTCGGCAAGATACGACGAACTGGATGACATGGTGATGACAACGGGCGTGGCTTTTCTCGGTCTGTCTGTTGGTTGTGCACGGTGTCACGATCATAAGTTTGATCCCCTGCCGGCCCGCGACTACTACTCGCTTGCGGCAGTCTTCGGCAGCACCATTCGCTCGCAGGTGGAGTTGGATCTCAGCCCGGAAGAGAACGCGCTCAAACGAGCAGAATATGATGAGCGAACAGCCGCTTTGGAAAAAGAGCTGGAAGATTATCGAACGCAGAAGCTGGAACCCAACCTGCGGAAATGGCTTGCTGATCGAACTTCGGATCAGGCACTTTATGACTGGCGATTGCCCGAGACGCAGGCCATCGAATCGTCGGAGGGAACTGTTTTTCAGCAGCTGAAAGATGGCTCGTGGCTTGCATCAGGAACACCACCTGCAGGGGAGATTCTGACGTTGAGTGGACGCACCGGAGCCGGCAAGATCGCCGCGGTGCGACTGGAAGCATTGCGAGATGACTCGCTTCCCCAGGGCGGACCGGGGCGGGCTCCAAATGGAAATTTCGCACTCGGGAATCTTGAATTGTCGTTCGCGGCAGCAGGTGATGAAGTTTCTGAGGCTACCGTGGTGAAACTGGTCAGGCCCAGAGCAACTCATCAACAAAACACTCAGTCGCTGTCGGTTGCAGCGTCGATTGACAGCGATGAGGTGTCGGGATGGGCAGTTGATCAGGGGGGGATCGGGGCCAGTCAGGCCGCAGTCTTTGATTTGGAGCAGGCTGTTGACGGTGATTTTCGCTGGTCATTGAAACTGACCCTGCGGCATCCCAATGGCCAGCACACGCTGGGACGGGTACGGGTTTCTTTCGCTGCACAGGCCGAACTGGTTGCCGGTACCGGAGATTCGGGACCTCCGACTGCGGCTGCCGTGGCAATGCAGACGATTCAAGCCGGGAGAAACGCGTCCCCCAAAGGTCTGCAGGCAGCGCTGCATTGGTTTGAGAGTCGGGATTCCGGATTGCAACTGCTGCGGCAGCAGCTGACAGAGCATACGGCCTCCGGTCCCCCGGTGAGTCTGGCCACGGTGATGGTATCCAGTGAGGGACTGCCACATTTGTCTCACCATGCGGATGGCCGCGGGTTCCCACATTTCTATCCGGAAACCTGGCTGCTTCGGCGAGGTGATGTACACCAGAAGCAGGAGATCGCTGCACCGGGATTTTTGCAGGTGCTGACCTCTCCCGAGCGATCGTGGGCGGACTGGGAGGTAACACCCCCTGCAGGAAGCCGGACCAGTTTTCAACGTGCCTCGCTGGCTCACTGGATGATGGACACCAACGGTGGAGCTGGCGGACTGGCGGCACGCGTACTTGTCAACAGGATTTGGCAGCATCACTTCGGAACCGGGCTGGTTGGCACACCAAATGACTTTGGAATGTCGGGCGACGCCCCGACTCATCCGCAGTTGTTGGAGTGGCTGGCCGGGCAGTTGGTTGAGAGTGGCTGGAGTATTCGCCACATCCAGCGTCTGATTCTGGAAAGCCGTGTGTGGAAGCAGACCGGGGAGTCGGATGAGCAGCGACTGTCCGTCGATCGTGACAATCGATTGTGGTGGCATCGTCCGCGTCGACGCCTGGAGGCAGAAGCACTGCGCGACTCCATGCTGACCGTTGCAGGCAGCCTCGACAGGACCCCGTTTGGTCCTGGAACACTGAATCAGAACATGAAGCGGCGCAGCGTTTACTTTTTCATCAAACGCAGTGCCCTGATTCCGGTGATGATGTTATTCGACTGGCCGGAACATCTGGTCAGTATCGGAAAACGTCCCGTTACGACCATTGCCCCCCAGGCCCTCATGTTCATGAACAGCCCCGAGGGGCGGAGCATGGCGGAAGAGTTTGCAAAGCGGATTCGGGAAATTCCACAGGAGCGACGATTGCAGGAAGGCTGGTGGCTGGCCTTCTCGCGGGCGCCGCGAGAACAGGAATTAGTCGCGATGCGTTCGTTTCTGGAGCAGCAACTTGACGCATACAGCACTGATCATGCGGACAAGGACGCGGAATTACTGGCTCTGGTAGACCTCTGCCAGACACTGTTCGCGATGAACGAGTTTGTTTATGTCGAGTAAACAGGGCCGGGAGAGCATTTCACCGTGTTCGGAATCAGTGCGCGTGTGTCTGTCACAGCTTGACCGGCTGCGAAAGCACGCTTTATACTCCGGCCTGACAAACCGGTAAGCCTGCCGCGGCAGTCGTTTCTTTAAGCAGGCATTCCCGTGATGAACGGCCGGTAAGCGATTCCTGCCATCCAGATCACCTCCTGAAATGGGACCAGCCGACAATGTCGGAACAAACATCTCCTGAAGAACATGACGAAGTAGAACTGGTTAAGCTGCTCCGGCGGGCCCGCCCGTGGGTCGATCAATACCTGACAACCGCTATGTATGTGGCAGCGGGTCTGATGGCTGTCGTTGCTGTCTATTTGTTCTCGACAGGCGGTCCACCTGCTACTGCTGAAGAGTCCAAAAGCCTGTTGGCAGCTACGACGCCTGAAGAATTTGGCACGCTTGCTGATAATGCTCTGGGAACTCCCATCGGTGACTATGCCCGGTTGCAGGAGGCCGAACTTTATCTGCAATCTGCGCTCTCAAGCCTGTTCACCAATCGCGAAAGCGGTGCTGAAGAACTCACACAGGCAGAGAAAGCATTCGAGCAGCTTGGGAAAAGCAGCAGTCTTCCGGACAATATCCAGCTGCGAATCCTGCTGGGGACGGCAAGAATCGCTGAAGCTCGCTGCGACGGCAGCGAAGATTCGGTCCAGAAAGCGATCGCAGCCTGGGAAACGGTCGCAAAGGAGTTTCCGCAGTCGAAGATGTTTGCCAAGCTGGCAGCAGATCGCCAGAAAAAACTCGCTGATCCTGTTATGACAGGATTCTACGCGTGGTTTCAGCAGCAGGCTCCAACCCCAGGCGAAATGCCGGGGCTTCCACAGGGGCATCCCACACTGCCTGGATCTGTTCCAGCGATTCCGGGATTTGACGTGAACACACCGCTGATTCCTGACTTACCTCCTGCGGTACCGGGAAGTGATTCTGGAAGCAATGAGGAGCCAGCAGCAGAGGCACCAGCGGCTGAGGAGCCAGCAGCAGAGGCACCAGCGGCTGAGGAGCCTGCAGCCGAGGAGCCAGCAGCGGAGGCACCAGCGGCTGAGGAGCCAGCAGCGGAGGAGCCAGCGGGTGAGGAGCCAGCAGCGGAGGCACCAGCTGGCGAAGAATCTGGAG
>JAFMMM010000489.1 GCA_017859815.1 Planctomycetota bacterium
CTTTGCTGCCGCCTGCCCAGTCTCGCCCGGTGACAGCCAGCAGATTGCTGCCAGCCCGGAGCATTGGCAGCACGTTGAGAGTTGTCGGAGTCCGCCAGTCGGGATTGGTGCCTGCGGACGCACCATTTAAGAACACATCCGCTTCGTTGTCGCAGGAGAGAATGAGTGCAGCTTTGGCGGGCATCTCGCTTAATTCAAACTGATGACGAAACCACGCCGCTTCGCCTTTGCCCTGCTGATTCGTCCAGATCCAGCTGAGTTTCCTGAACGCTTTGCGGTCCCGGTCTGCGGGCAGCGGGAAGACGGTCTGCTGCCCGAACGCTGCGGCCACACGGTCTGCCGTTGCCGGTGTTGCAACGCGTTTGAGCAGATCCTGCTCCCACTGCGAGCGTGCCTGCTGCAATTCTCCGCCCGGGTAATTTCGGAATGCATTGAGTGCCGCGATGCGTTCGTCAAGGAATGCGTGAAACTGTTCGGTATCCAGCAGCGGTGAGTCTGTTTGGATGAAAGGCGCTGAGTTTCCATTCACAGCGCCACGTCCAGTTTCGGAGGATGCATTGAAAAAGGCAAAAAAGCGGTAGTAGTCTTTTTGAGTAATCGGGTCGTATTTGTGGTCGTGACACTGGGCACAACGCATCGTCAGTCCCAGAAAGGCCGTCGAGACTGTGTCTATTTTGTCCGCGATCGCCGCGACGCGGTACTCTTCAGCAATCGTGCCGCCTTCATGCGTATTCATCCCGTTCCGTAAAAAACCGGTCGCCATCGTGGTTTCGGGAGTGGCATTTGGTAACAGGTCTCCCGCAATCTGTTGCTGGATGAAGTGATTCCACGGCAAGTTTGTGGAGAACGCATTCAACACCCAGTCTCGCCAGATCCACATGTCCCGGTGATCATCGATGGAGTAACCATTGGTGTCTGCGTAGCGAGCGACATCCAGCCAGTCGAGCGTCAGGCGTTCTGCACACTGCGGTGATGCCAGCAACTGATCCACCAACCCCTCCCACGCCGCGACAGTTGGGTTTGCGCTGAATCTGGCGACGACTTCCGGTGATGCCGGCAGGCCGGTGAGATCCAGATGCAGTCGTCGAACCAGCGTTGCGGCCGCTGCCGGACTGGAAAAGTTCAGGGATTCCTGTTTCAGACGCTGCCCGACGAAGTAGTCAATCGGGTTACCGGCACTGGCCAAGTCCTCGGGAGGCGGCGAGGCGGCTGGAAGCCGAAACGCCCAGTGATCCTCGTATTCGGCCCCCTGTGTAATCCACAGCCGCAGCAGTTGCTGTTCCTCGACAGTCAACGGTTCGCCGTGTTCCGGAGGGGGCATGATTTCCGCAGCATCTGTGCTGGTGATTCTGCGGAGCAGCTCACTGGCTGCCGGGGCTGCCGGCGCAATTGCCTGATACCCGCCAAGATCAGCAGTGGCCGCAGCGGCGTTGTGCAACCGCAATGCTGTTTGCTGTTGCGCTGCATTGGGGCCATGGCAGGCGAAGCACTTTGAGGACAGCAGCGGCTGAATTTGAGTGGCGAACTTAATTTGGGGCTGTTGCTGAGCGAGCAGCGGGCCGCCAGGGAGCAGCAGGTCAACGAGAATCAGACCGGCAACAGAAAAAGCAGAACGCCACATAGGATGTGATCCAGTTTCAGGCTGGTGATTGGGCGGGATTGCGGCGTGAGGAGTTCCAATGGAACGGTCAGGTGTCGTCACCAGTGACCCTGCCCACGCCGGACTGCATTATAGGTTGAAACGCTGCAGATCGGGAGAGTTTTGAGCGTGGACCGTGTGTTTGTCGTTATTCCGCGGAAGCTTTCAGCAGTTCGGCCGCTGCCTCACGAAATTCGGCCAAAACGTGTTCCTGTGACTGGTCTGAAATCCGGTTGGTCCATTCCATGGGGTCTGCCTGCAGATTGTATAGCTCTTCGTCACCTTCCGCATAACGCAGGTATCGCCAGTTGCGACTGCGCAGCGACAGATTCCCTTTGTCAAAGACTGTTGGCACGATCCGGTTGGTCGTGTGATCCGGATTCTGCAACTGCCGCATCAGGCTCTGTCCGTCACCGTCGTGAGAAACCGGGATTCGGCAGAATTCAGAGATGGTTGGCACAATATCCAGCAGACTCACCGGGTTGTCACAGTGCACGCCGCGTGAACCGAAGCCACTCCCTGAGGGCGGGACGATGATCAGTGGGACCCGTGTGGAACGTTCCCAGCCGGTCCATTTTCCCCAGTGCTGCTTTTCTCCCAGATGCCAGCCGTGATCACTCCAAAGAATAATCACTGTCGTGGAGGCAGCCGGGGAACGATCCAGCGCGTCCAGCAGGCGGCCGATCTGTGCGTCGACAAAGGTGACGCAGGCCAGATAAGCTTTGACGGCTTCCGACCACTGGCCGCTTTCGGCAACTGTTTGATGCAGGCCGGCAGTGACCGCTTCCAGGGCCCAGCGGCGTCCGGGTTCGCTGATGTCATCGAGGTCGTCGCTGCGGTGAGGAGGCAGAACGATCTGCTGGTCGGCAAAACGCTGGAAATATTTTGCCGGTGCCCACAGCGGGATATGCGGACGATAGTACCCAACTCCCATGAAGAACGGAGTCTCTGCAGGGGTCTGCAGATGTTCAATGGCCCAGTCTGTAATCTGTGTATCACCCATGGTGGAATCGTCCACCGGCAAAGGTCCCCAGTCGAAGGACTCGCCTGCAGGGTCATTCGGGCGTCGGTCGGAAGGCAGTCCATTCAGCGGAATGACTGTCGTGGGCAGACCATTTGCCGCAATTGTGTGCCGTGGACTGGATGACTTTTTTGAGGGCAATTCTGCGGCAGTATATTCCACCTGCCCCCGCGTGAATGGGCTCCAACGTTGCTCCGGATTGAAGCTCTGCTCAAATAGTTTGCGGTTTGCCGTCGCGCCGGAGTGCATCATCTTTCCGGCACCACGGGTGCGGTAACCCGCGTTTCGCAGAGTGTGTGTGAACAGCTGAGCGTCAGGATGAAGCTGAAAGAACTTTTTGCTGCTGTTCGACCAGACACCGGTTTTCCATGGCAGCTTCCCGGAGAACAATGCGGCTCTGGACGGATTGCAGGCAGGCGAGGCGCAGTGTGCGTTCGTAAACAAGACTCCTCGTTGGGCCAGTCGGTCCATATTGGGGGTGTGGGTTTGCGGGTGCCCCCGCAGGCATCCAATCCAGTCGTTCAGATCATCGATGGCGATCATCAGGACATTTGGTGGCGTTTCGTCAGCCTGCAGGACGCTGGAATTCACAGAGACTGCCGCCAGGGACAGCCAGATGGCAGCGAACGGTCGTATCATGGGAGAACTCAAACGGAAGCAAGAATCGAATTTCCGGCCAATGAGCAGCGTATGACCTGACACCCGGTGGCGTTGGCAAAGGAGTCCGGGAGGATCAGGCAATGGCAATCGTGATGCCGAA
>JAFMMM010000490.1 GCA_017859815.1 Planctomycetota bacterium
ACCCAGAAGTTACTGTTCACGGACTGAATCAAGTGGATTCAATGGATGCAAAGAGTCCTTCACAATAAACCTTTATTTATCAACTTGGCCGTGCGCGGGAGAACCCGCTCCATCCTGGCACAAAAAAGGGACGCACAATCGGGGGAGGAGAAGGGACGCTTGGGTATTCGTCATCCTGGGGCGACCGAATTTCTCTCTTAGAAGCTCAAAAAAAAAACCAACCTGCAACAAGCAGGTTGGTTTTCGAGTTGGCAATCCGGCTGAAGCTCCACCAGTTGGTGTTGAACTCATGATTCAACACCCCCGGTCGCATTCGGCCGTCGGCATTACTTTTTGTATCCATTCCAAAGGGGGCCGGGGTAGTAGGGCTTCCCCTGCTCCTTGTAGGAAATGGACTTCAGGTCCTTCGCGGCGGCGTGCTTCTCAGCCAGTTTCTTCAGCATCTCCGGCACCTCTTTCGGTTCAGGTTCTGGCTCCGTCTCACCGTCGCCTGCCTCTTCCACAGCAATGCTCTCACCGGTGTACTGCTGCAGTGGGAATGACTCAAGAGTCTCTTCGAATGACTGGACCTCAGAACCACCCTCGCGGCCAGTCGCCGGAAGAATGACCAGATCATCGACCGGCAGTCCATCTTCCGGTGTCAGGTGTCCATGGGGCAGGACCAGTTCCGGATGATCGAAGGGAGCTGCGTTATGTCGGACTCGTTCATCAGTCAGGCTTTCGAGGAACGCGATTAATGCACTCACGGTCTCCGGGTTATCCTGCAACGTGGGTGCACCATGGACAACTGGGTCGAGGTGATCAATGTTGGTGTGGAAGAAGTCAGCACCGCGAGCGTAGAACTGAATGACCTGTTCCAGCGAGGCAAATCCGCCGTTATGCATGTACGGACCAGTCAGTTCAACATTCCTCAGGCTTGGTGCCTTGAATGCACCATCCACTGCAACTCGATCGTCTTCGGCAACATCATGGACAGGATCCGGGTTATCACCAGTCTGCTCTCTGCGACTGTAAGACAGATGCCCGAATTCAGGATGCTCTGCCCCAAGTCCGATGTCTTCGATCCATGCCCGCACCCCAATATTGTAGAACCCATCGTCGTAGAACGCCGATCCTTGCTCCATTTCCATGTGATCCACCAGTTCAGTTTCGATCGCTGAGCTGCGGACATGATCCACAGTTGCTCCTGCGAACTCAGCTCCTTCATGGCAATCGATGCAATTGCCTTCGGTCATGAAAATCTGCAGTCCGCGCTGAGCTTCTTCGGACAGTGCATTCTGATCACCGTTTGCAAACTGGTCGTACGGTGACTGGTCAGAGACAAGTGTTGATTCGTAAAGCATGACTGAAAGCCCCCAGAAGAGGGAGAAGTTTGCTTCCATCTGCGTGAATCCGTCTTCAGTCACGTCTTCGGAGGACCACCACTCAGGTGCAAAGGCTTCCCGAATCAGTTTTGCATAACCGGCAGACTCAGGATCGAGGCCGATTCCGTCATCTTCACTCACATAAGGTCCAAGAACACCGTCGTCCTCAGCGACTCGCTGCAGCCCCAGTGGTTGCAGTGCGAACAGTTTGCGAGCGACATCAGGAAAACTTCGTCCCATCCAGGACATCTCGACTTCGCTGAGTACGGGACCAACTGCCTGGGAGGCCAATGCAGCGTTATTCAGCAGGATCTGAACCTCTTCCATGGGTCCACCGTTGACCGAGGCCTTCAGAACGCGGGCGTCCTGATCAAGTTCACCCCAGTTGTTAACTCCGTTGAAGAAATGCTGAGCCCGACCATCCCAGAAGAGTCGATCAAAGAAGACAGCATTAATCATGGTTGGGGCGTTACGCTCGGTCGGAATTCGAGCATTTGCTCCGCCAAAGTTGTATTCTTCATCCTCGACAATGCTTTGAATCTCTACGGTCCCGTTCTCTTCAAAGCCGAGAAAATCGCTAAGAATCACGCCCTGAGATGCACCAATTTCCACAGTGTCAAAGGTGAGTGGATTGAAGGCACGGACGCCTGCTTCCGGCTCATCGCCCGGTCGCCATGGATCTTCATGACGTCGAAAAGGAAAATCGTCAGGTGTCAACAGGGAATTTGCACCACGGAAGTGCTCTTCAGCAAGCTCATGCTTGACTTCCATTTCATGTGTGGGATTGTCGAATGGAGTCCCGTGAGCCCCAATGTAGACCATGTTTCGCACACGATGGTCTGCCCCCGCAGCCCAGTGACAGGTTGCACAGGCAGTACGGTTATCACTGCCCACCTGCATGTCCCAGAACAGAGCTTTACCAAGGACAATCGCCTTTTCCCGGTCAACGACGAAGTCATCAAGGTCGTCTGGCAGCGGCACTTCCAGCGATGACAGCGAAGCGGGATGTGACCCATACTCCTCATATTCATCAAGCTCGATTCCCGAAATGAAGACGCCGTGGGGAAGGTCCCGATTCAAACCTGTAAATTCAAATGTGGTATTATGTGAGACCGCGCGGAAAACCAACGAAAGGGACTGCCAGACGGCTTCGCCCTGATCCTGCGGCCAGATCGCTGGGAACGAAAAGTTTTTCACAGCTCTGCCAGCACGGACTCTGATCGCCCGAGCCAGATACTTTGACGTGGCGAAGTTCGGCTTGGCGAAGAACGACACCTGATACAACTTCCCTTTCTCGGTCTGAACAGTCTGACTGATGGTGCCTCCACTTTTGCCGTTCAGATCGAGCACATTGGCATTCTTCAGTGGAGAATCGCCTGTACCGACATACACCTCGACGCTGCCGTACTCAACAGTCCACGGCCCGAGTTCGGAGTTCTTGTACGCGTAGAACAGGTGCCTACCCTGATCGGAAACCTCTTCGGTAAAGCCACCGTCTTCGAGGTCTTCTTCGTACTGGACAAACCGCACACCAGCACCCGAAGTGGTCTGAAAATCTCCAAGGCTGCTGGTCTCGTCCTGCCCTGATGAAATACCAGTGGAACAAACCAGCGAAATAAGGCCCAGGCTCCATCCACGGCTATCAGAAAGGAAACGATGACAAAAGCGCAACATAAAATCACCTTGGGCGATGCTCCGTCTGAAGCAGTCAGCAAATAACGACCACGATAGAAACCCAACAAGACGCCTTGACGGAGCGTTGTCTGGAGACAATGGCCACCGCAAAGAGCAATCGAGACAGAGAGACCAGAGGCACACCCCATGCCGATGATGATTTCTCAGGTTTTTCTCAACGGAAATTCGATGATCAGGTCCCGAAATCACCTCAATATCCGGAACGACCCAACCCCTGACTGGAGAAACACCAATGAAAACGGTGACTTTCGACACGCCTCCCTGATTAACTTAAATTTTAAGTTTCACCTTCAAACTGACTCATTCCGGAAGAATTGTTTAGAATAGAAACAGTCAGGACATCCAATTGTAAAGC
>JAFMMM010000491.1 GCA_017859815.1 Planctomycetota bacterium
TTCAGAAGTCTGACGGTCAGATCATTCTGTTCATCGACGAACTGCACACAGTGGTCGGCGCCGGTAACTCTGAGGGGGCGATGGATGCATCCAATCTGCTCAAGCCGGCACTCGCTCGCGGGGAACTGCACTGCGTTGGGGCAACGACACTGGATGAGTACCGCAAGTACATCGAGAAGGACGCGGCACTGGAGCGTCGTTTCCAGCCGGTCAAGGTTCAGGAACCCAATGTGGAAGATACGATTTCCATCCTGCGGGGCCTGAAGGATCGCTATGAGAGTCATCACGGCATTCGCATTACCGATGATGCGATCATCGCCGCGGCGACCCTGTCGGACCGTTACATCAATGATCGTTTTCTGCCGGACAAGGCGATCGACCTGGTGGATGAGGCGGCCAGCCGATTACGGATGGAAATTGACTCCATGCCGGCAGAGATCGATGAGGCAACACGGTTGCTGACCCGCATGCAGATTGAAGCAGCGGCACTGGAAAAGGAGACCAGCGACGAGTCCCAGGAACGGCTGCAGGAACTGCGGCGTCAGATTGCCGAACGTGAAGAAAGTACCGGCCAGCTGAAAGCCCGTTGGGAGGCAGAGAAGGCCGCAATCTCCGGACTGAAGCCGCTGAAGGAGCAGATTGAACAGTTGCGAACGTCCTTCCAGCAGGCGTTTTCCCGCGCCCAGCAGACCTTGCGCAACGAAGACTTTGAGGAGGCTCATCGCACAGAACGTGAATTGAAGGCTGCGGAGCAGCAACTGGTAGATTCCGAAGCGCGATCTGCAGAACTGAAAGAAAGCGGCGCAAGCACGCTGCTGCGGGAAGAGGTTACTGAAGAGGATGTTGCCCGCGTCGTCAGTCTGTGGACCGGTGTTCCTGTTGCCAGCATGATTCAGGGGGAACGGGAAAAACTGCTGCAGATGGAAGCAGAGATTCATCGGCGCATGATTAACCAGCACGAAGCCGTTGAGGCTGTTTCCAACGCCGTCCGACGTGCTCGTTCCGGTCTGCAGGATCCCAATCGGCCGATCGGGTCATTCATGTTTCTGGGCCCCACCGGGGTGGGCAAGACGGAATTGTGCAAAGCGCTGGCTCACTTCATGTTTGACGACGAACGCAGTCTGGTGCGGATCGACATGAGTGAGTTCATGGAGAAGCATAGTGTCGCGCGGCTGATCGGAGCTCCTCCGGGATATGTGGGGTACGAAGAGGGCGGTCGCCTGACGGAAGCTGTTCGTCGAAATCCCTACTGTGTGATTCTGCTGGATGAGGTTGAAAAGGCTCATCGGGACGTGTTCAACATTTTGTTGCAGTTGCTGGATGATGGTCGGCTGACCGACAGTCAGGGACGCACCGTGGACTTTACGAACACGATTGTGGTGATGACGTCGAATCTCGGCAGCCAGGCAATTCAGGAATTATCCGGGCAGGCGGATGAGAGGGAGATTCACAATCGCGTGATGGATGCACTGCGGGCTCATTTCCTGCCGGAGTTTCTGAACCGTGTGGACGAAGTCATCGTGTTTCATCCACTGGGCCGGGAAGAGATTCGTCAGATTGTGGATCTGCAACTGCGTGGACTGGCGGATCGGCTGCATGAAAACGGATACGGGTTGGAGGTGACCGATGCTGCAAAGCAATTGCTGGCTGGCGAGGGTTACGATCCTGCCTATGGTGCTCGGCCACTGAAGCGAGTGATTCAGCAGCGGATTCAGAATGCGCTGGCGAATGAGTTGCTGGCCGGGAATTATGCGGCGGGAGAAACCATCCTGATCGATGCCACACCCGACGGATTTGTATTCACTCGCCGGGAGAAAACGGACCCTGTCGAAGCGGACACTGCGGGCTGACGCGAGAGATTCCGCAGTGCGGGCGTGGCCACGGTGGGACTCCGCAAGCTGCCCCACCGGTGCTTCAACCGACGGTGAAATCTCTGTTCCCTGGAAACCCGTAAGAGAGAATTGATTTTCGGCGTTCAGCGATTAAACTGCGGCAGTGCAGCAACTTTCGATGCAGCACTGCAGGGCGATTGGCTCAGTTGGTTAGAGCACTACCTTGACATGGTAGGGGTCACAGGTTCGAATCCTGTATCGCCCATTTTTGAAGATTACCGACCCACGCGATATTTGCAGGCCCTCGAGAAACAATGTTTTTCGAGGGCTTTTCGCGTTGGTAACAGATTCATGCTGCCATGAAGGCCGGCTCTGATCCCCGGGGCCAGCGGGATTGCATGGCGTCACAATGCGCGAAAACGCGTCGCATCGCCTGCAACTGGGCGCAGCTTTCCACAAATTCAGGGACGTCCGAGTTCATCCGGCGAATGCATAGAATCTGATTCTCCAGCAGAACGAGTGACTGAACTGCTGCCAGGCTCTGAGACAACCTACGTCATGTTGCGGGGCAGCATTCGTCGAGCCAGGACAATTTGAGGCCACCCACCGCCCCGGAAACGTAGACCGGCTGGAGTCTCTTATTGGGTTCCTGACTGCAATTTGGCGTTCTTTCTTTGTTGCCACTCAAGTCCTGCCTGCAGCCCCCAGGATTTGTTCAAACAACGGCAGCTGTCGAGTCCACAAACGCCGAAAGTCCGACCGCTCACCAGAACGAATTCTGTGCTTCAGGAAGACGGGGTTGGATCAATCCCGATTGCGGCCACGATGACGGCAGATTCAATCGGATTTGAGGGCCCTCAGACCACAATCTGCTCCGATGATCAGGTTCATGCAGCTCGTACGCGCATTGCCGAACAATCTGCAGCTGCAACCTCATCAAGACCGCAACCGGATTGCGGTGGCTGACAGTGCCCGTGAAGAATCAAGGCAAGTACGAGCAGCCAATTCGTGAGACCGAAATTGACGGAACGGAGTGGGCTGCCAAACACCGGCGAACAATCGAAGTGAACTACCGAAAAGCAAAAGACATCAACGAAATCGCTCATCGTGTTCACTTCCGGATCGACCGGAAACCCAAAGGGCGTTGCGGTAACGCATCAAAATCTGCTGCATTTCATCTCCTGGGGAAAATGTCGCTTTGGAGTGATGCGGACGGATTCTTTTCTTAATCCAAGCCCCAGGTATTTCGACAAATCAGCCTTTGGTTTTTATGTCGGACTTTTTTCCGGAGCTGCACTCGTTCCCGTTGATCGGGCGTTCCCTGGAAAACCAGATGGCCTGTACGATTTGGTTCAGCGTTCCGTCGCTTTTCATGTTCCTGATGACGATGAAAGCTCTGCTTCCCAATGGTATCGGGGCAATCTCATGTTCAAACGGCCTGAAATGCTGAGAGAATGCTCTTGAGGTTGACGAGATTCCATCCTGCGAGCAGGTGCTTCCCTGAGACATTGTCGTTGATCGTGGTGTCGGCCTTCAGAATCGACAGAGCAAGCCGCCGAAAGATCGAAATTATTTCCT
>JAFMMM010000492.1 GCA_017859815.1 Planctomycetota bacterium
ACGCTGCGTGCGGCGGTCAAACCAACCAGCAGCCTCGCACAGGAACAGCCAACCGTGACAGCCGATGGCCACCCCACCACCATTGCGACCAAAGGAAGACATGATCCCTGCCTGCTGCCGAGGTTCATTCCGATGGCGGAAGCAATGACTGCAATCGTGCTGGCCGATCACTGGCTGCGGTGGAAAGCGATCAGGCCCGCTGGCTGATTTCGCGTCAGCCTGTGATCGCCTTAATCGGCGATCCATGGTCAACATCCAGCCGTTTTCGCTCCGGCAGTTCCAGTTCCCGGCTGTCCAGCCCCAACTGGTACATGATTGTGGCGTGAACATCCGTCACGTAATGCCGATCTTCGACAGCGTGGAAGCCAATCTCATCCGTAGCGCCATGCACCAATCCACCACGAATCCCACCGCCGGCCATCCAGACTGAAAAACCATAGATGTGATGATCGCGTCCATCGGAGCCCTGTGTTCCAGGCGTCCTGCCAAATTCTGTCGCAAACAAGACCAGAGTCGTCTCCAGCAAGCCGCGACGTTTCAGGTCTTTCAGCAGGGCAGCAACAGGTTGATCCACCGCGCGAAAATTGCGTTCATGATTCGCGCGCAGTCCGCTGTGCGCATCCCAGGCCCCCGCCCCGCCGGCGCCGTGCTGCACCTGAATAAAACGAACGCCGCGTTCGACCAGGCGACGAGCGGCAAGCATCTGCATGCCAAAGCTGCGGGTTTCCTTCTGATTCAGACCATAGTCTTCTTGAGTGGCTGCGGTTTCATCCTGAAAGTTCATCACTTCAGGAACTGACATCTGCATCCGGTAAGCCAGCTCATAGGCACGAATCCGAGCCTCCAGTGACGCATCACCCGGATACTGCACACTGCGTGCCCGGTTCAGTCTGCCGACGAGATCAAAACCGATTGACTGATAATCGCCGCTGAGAGCAGTCGCCGGCTCCGCAAAGTCCAGAGGATTTGCGGCATCGACCCGAAGAGGAACCGCATCGTGCTCCGGTCCCAGATAGTGGCCGTCACGGGCATTCCAATACTCCCGCTTTCCGATCGAGACGAACTGAGGGAGATTGTCGTTCAATGATCCCAGCCCGTAATGCACCCACGCTCCAAGTGTTGGAAAAGCCCCATCCAGATTGTGACGCCCGGAATGGAACTGGGTCTGTGCGCCGTGATTGTCGTCGGTGGTGAACATCGATCGAACAACTGCGATGTCATCGGCACAGCTACCGATCGCCGGTACCCAGTCGCTTAACTGCATTCCGCATTCGCCGTAATGTCGAACACCCGTCTGCAGTGGAAACAGCCGGTTACGCTGCTGACCATTGGCATCATTGATCACCGTGACTCGCGCCAATTTCAATTTGTCCGGATTCTGGACATCAGAAAATGGAGTCTCTGAGATCGTTTTGCCGGCGTATTTGCTGAGCATCGGTTTTGGGTCAAACGACTCCATATGCGAGACGCCGCCATTCATGAACAACCAGATCACATTGGTGGCTGCCGGCTGCCGATGGG
The DNA here is from genome assembly GCA_017859815.1 of Planctomycetota bacterium. Taxonomy (GTDB): domain Bacteria; phylum Planctomycetota; class Planctomycetia; order Planctomycetales; family Planctomycetaceae; genus SXXK01. The sequence goes on from JAFMMM010000492.1 coordinate 1,522, forward strand.
AAATCCCTGTGGGCGGAGACCATTTTCCATGCGCGGCCTGATCTGCCCCGGCTTCATCGCTCAGCATTGCCGTCAGGGCAATCGACGATAATCCCCGCTGAAATCCGCGAATCAGTTGGCGTCTTCCCATACACGGTGCAACGGTCTGCTCAAACATTCCGGACTCCGTCAGATCTTGCTTGCGGCGAACAGGGAGAAAATTACGGCAGAGAGCATCTTTCTGCTGCGAGCACAGTCGAGGACCGACGACAGACCCCAAAGGCAGCCCCCAAAGGCAGCCCCCGGGAAGACAAGCGGCTTGCTGCCCTGGACGACTGCGCACATCGGATTTCGAATCGCCTTCATGACAGACTTCAGAGACTGCGGGTTGCGTCTTTCCACAAAACCAACTTCTTTTGGTCGGACTCGACCCTGTACTTGTCTTAATCAAATTCGACGTCGCGAACCTCAATCATTGTATCGAGACGCGTCATTGCGATCACACTGCGAATTTCCGGGCCCGCATTGAAAACCTGCACACGAAGACTCAGCTCATCAAGCTGCCGCAGAGACACCAGCAACCCAAGCATCCCGCTTGGCACCATCGGAACTCCAGTGAGATCAAACGCCACAGTGTCGCACGAGACCGACCGCAGCAGGTCACGTATGGCCGCTCGGTAGTGAGCCGCATTGAACTCCGAGGGTACCTCCACTCCCGCAAATCCCAGCACGGTTGTCGCACCAGCAGAATACACCTTCAGTACACCGTCATCGGTCAGCGCATACTGCGGAGATTCCGCCTGTCCCTCGGATGATGCCCCGGCATTGTTGTCACTATCCATGAATCGCTCCTGTTTGCGAAATCAAAAGACGGGCGGCTGTGCGGCGAAAAATTGCCGCCTTTTTCAAAATCATCCTCGGGAAACTTATTGGGGGTGAAGCCTTAAAACACAAGCACATCCTAGCTTCCCCAGGCGGTTCGTGGTCAGTCCGAAAGGACTAAAAATCGTTTTGACCGTGACAAATTTGCCAGATTTCGGATGTTTCTCCACTGGCTGCCGGTTGGATTTGAATAACTCACGGCTCTATCCCTGCTGATGCTTGCGATTTCCTCCTCACCGTCGCACAATTTTCTCTGCCCCTAACCAATTGCCAGCGTCCCTCTTCCGATCGCGAATCGAGAAAACCCATGGAATCCAGAACTTTCCGAATCCAATTTGGCATCTGGCTGGGTGCCTTTTGTTGTTGCCTTCTGGCGGTCACTCCGGTCACGTTCGCCGCTGACGAAAAACCAACGGAATCTCCGGTCGAGAAGTCCGCAGAAGAGGGCGAAAAGTCACTTCCGGAAGGACACTCGATCCATGGAGAAGTCTTCAATGAAGGTCCGCGGCAGGCGGCGGTGCTGATGGAAGACGTGGGTGCGACCACATTCACAGTGACCAGCGAGAATGAGGAGGCGCGGCTGTTCGTTGCTCAGGGTGTCGCTCAGTTGCACGGCTTCTGGTACTTCGAATCCGAACGGTCATTTCGTCAGGCGGCAATGCTGGATGAAAACTGCGCAATCGCCTACTGGGGCATGGCTGTCGCCAATCGCCGCAATCAGAAACGTGCTACCGGCTTTATCGACAAGGCCATGGAAAAGAAATCCGCCGCCAGCCGCAAAGAGGTGCTGTTGATCGAAGCCTTTGACCGGTACATCAAGGCGAAGACAGGGAAAGACACTGAACGCCGGTCCCGGGCGGAACGCTACGTCCGCGATCTGGAAACAATCCTGCTGGAATTTCCCGACGATCTGGAGATCAAAGCACTGCTGTGTGAGTACCTCTGGTCAGGACGTCGAGACGGTCTTCCGCAGCAATCGTTCCTGGCCGTCAACTCACTGATTCAGGACGTACTTGATA
>JAFMMM010000110.1 GCA_017859815.1 Planctomycetota bacterium
ATCTGATAGGCACTTCTTTCGGCGTCATTGTCAGCCCGGAAGCTGCCGCTGTTGACGTCAATGGCCACCAGTGCTTCGGTCTGGTCGATCACGAGCGAACCACCACCCTTGATCGGCACATGGCGATCGTGGATCCGGGCAATTTCCTCTTCAATTCCGTAGCGGTTGAACAGAGGTTCATTTCCCTCGTAACGCTGGATTCGATCGACGCTGGATGGCATCACGATTTTCATGAAGTCGCGGGCTCGATCACAGGCTTCGTCTTCGTCGATAATGACGCGATCAATTTCGTTCGTGTAAATGTCACGAATCGTACGGATGATCATGTCACTTTCTTCGTAGATCCCGGCGGGAGCGGGAGTCTTCTTCAGGCGAGCAACAATCGTCTCCCAAAGTCGCAGCAGGTAGTTCAGGTCCCGTTTCAGGTCAGACTCTTCCCTGTCAATTCCAGCGGTGCGGATAATGAATCCCAGACCGTCCGGGGGCTGAATGGACTTCATTGTCTGACGCAGACGGCGACGCACGCGATCGTCTTCAATCTTGCGACTCACGCCCACTCGTTGCAGTCCCGGCATCAGAACCAGATACCGTCCAGGGATGGACACGTAGGTGGAAAGAGTCGGACCCTTGGTTCCGATTCCCTCCTTGATGACCTGCACCAGCACTTCACTGCCACGCTGAAAGATCTTCTGGATCGGTGGCTTGTTTCGAGCATTACGCTCGTTCATCTGGCGAGAACGTCCGCCGCGCCCTGACTCCCGAGGATCGTCGTCATCGTGAGCGTTCTCGTCGATCAGGTGACGGTAGTACTGCAGTTCGACGTCGCTGACATGCAGGAAACCGTTCCGGCCAACTCCGAAGTCAACGAATGCAGCCTGAATGCTGGGCTCGATGTTGACCACCCTGCCCTTGTAGATGTTTCCAACGTAGTTCTCCGCACTGGTTCGCTCGACATAGAGTTCTTCCAGGGAGCCGTCTTCGACAATCGCAATTCGGCTTTCCTCCGGCTGGAGGACATTGATAAGCATTTCTTTCTTCATGATCGGCTTTCATTGGTCAGCCGAAATTCACTTCAACCGCCTGCAGATCCTGCTGAACTGTGCGTAGAGCAGTTCTGCCGGGTGGCAGCCGGAGATCAATGGCGTGCTTTTCTGTCATTCAGGCACAGTAAGCCGTGACCAGCAAAGCAACGCCAGTGAACATGTTTCAACGACTGGCCATGTCGCTGCTGTCACGATGCACATCAATGCTCAGGAGAATCGCCGGACAACCGTCTGCGAGAGAACATGCTGTTGAAAATTCGCCGGAGAACAGTGTATTTCGGTTCAAAAACAGCTGGCCAGTGCATTCCTTCTCGGGAGTATTGATTGCTGCACAGACATCCATGATCGCTGGAGAAAACTCGCTAACAGGTCATTTCCCGCGTCAGAGGACGCAGAAGAATTGCTGAGTAGTCTGTCAGAGCTTCCACCTACTGGAAACCCTGCAGACAGGATTCTGCAAGCAACCCGATCTCTGCCAAAGCAGGACGCCCAACGCCCTGTAAAGAGAGATCGGTGAAAATACAGTTGAGTCGGAGATTCCGGTTTGGTGAACCGAACCGGGTCAGTGAATTTCTGCTCGGAGCAGGTGCTCCTGTGTTTCTTAAGTCGTACCGGTGAACACCACCGGTCACATGTATCATTCCGACCAGACCTGAATGACGCAAAAAACATCGCTGCCCCTGAAACGGAGCAAAGCAGATCTTCGCACGCCTGATCCTGGCCGCAGATGAAGAGTTCATTGCTGGCCACGACAAACAGGTAAAGCCGGTTGTTTCCTAATCTTGTTTTCTGAGCAAGATCCATGTGGATCAAATCTCAGAAGGGTGCCCCTCCGAAGAGTTCCGGACAAAGTCGAGCTAACTCGCCCTGCAGATAATGCTCGACGTCTCTGGCAAGATCCAGAGAACATGCATGCTGGGCAATCCGCGATGCGTCCGGAATCGAAAGGCTGCGGACAACCTCCTTCAGGACAGGAATTGTCTGAGGAGTTGCACTGAAGCTCTTCAGGCCCATTCCCAGCAACAGCGGGATGAACCGAGGATCCGAACTCATCTGCCCACACACTGTAACGGATTTTCCGAATTTTTCAGCTGCACGCAAAACGGTCTGAATCATTCGCAGTATCGCCGGATCTCCTGCGCGATACAGGCTTGCAACCGCAGGATCGGAGCGGTCCACCGCCAAAGTATACTGAATGAGATCATTGGTACCAATTGAGAAAAAGTCGACCTCACGTGCAAATTCTTCGGCAAGAATCACAGCGGACGGGACCTCCACCATCATGCCGACAGAAATATTCCGCTGAAATGGAATGCCCTCGTCCTCAAGGTCCTCCATCACATCCATCAGAATCATCCGAGCCTGGCGGTATTCCAGCAGTGATGAAACCAGCGGAAACATCACTTTAAGATTTCCGTGGACAGAGGCTCGCAGGACCGCACGCAACTGCCGCTTGAACATCTGTGTATTCTGCAGACTCAGACGGATGCTGCGCAGACCCAGCATGGGATTCGCCGCGTCAGCAAATTGACTCTGCATTAGCTGCGGAACTTTATCTGCACCAATGTCCAGTGTGCGGATGACAACGGGACGGTCGCCACAGGCTTCAACCACCTGGCAGTAAGCTTTGTAATGGTCCTCTTCCGAAGGTTCACGATTCCCGCTGAGGAATAAAAATTCCGTACGGTACAGCCCAACGCCATCTGCACCTCTTTTCACACACTGACTGACCTCTTCAGGAAACTCAATGTTGCCGTTGATCGAAATCCGATGCCCGTCACTGGTCTCGGCCGGCAAACTGCCGCTGCGGTCCAGGCGTTCCTGTAATCTTAAACTGCGGGCGCGGTTCTCTTCAAATTTCTGACGACTGTCCTCGTCAGGGTCCAGAATGATCTGTCCGGTGTCACCATCCAGTATTGCCGATTCACCGCCGGAAACAGCTGCTAAACAGCGGCCCAAACCCACGACCGCAGGGATTTCCAGCGCCCCGGCCAGAATCGCCGTATGACTGGTATGACCACCGACCTCGGTCGCGAATCCCAGTACAAATTGTTTGTCCAGCGCTGCAGTTTCGCCTGGGGTGAGGTCGTTCGCCAAAATAATCACAGGAGATGTCAGGTCCCGCAGCTCTTCCCGACTTTCTCCCAGCAGTTGACGTAACAATCGCTTCTCGAGATCGTAAATGTCGAGGGCACGCTCTGAAAGATAGCGGTCTCCGAGTTTCTGCAACTGCTCTGCGTAACCACGCAGTACGCGACTGACTGCTGATTCCGGTGATCGACACTCTTTTCGTATCAGTGTCTCGACTTCGTTGATCAGTCGCGGGTCCTGCGCCATCTGTAAATGCGCCGAGAAGATCGCCCCATATTGCTGACCTAGCTGGGATGTGACGAGCTCTTCGTTTCCGCGAATGTCATTGCAGACGAACTGAAGCGCAGCATGGAAACGATGAAGTTCCGATTCCACAGCATCGTGATGAACGTAAATGCTGGGGATGCGGAAATTCTCTGACCCCAGCACCAGGACCGGGCCTGAAACCACACCGGGGGAAACTGCAATCCCGTTAAAGACTTTCATCGAACCAGTTTACCCTGCCAATTGGAGAAACGGAAATGATCCGCACAGGTGCCAGTCATGGATGTGAATTTCCAGCCGTCCCGGAATGCCTGTCCCTCTGTTTCAGCACAAATCAGGGTGCCTCCTGAATCCGCCGGGTATCTCTGCTGTTGTCTCCAGAATTGCCCTAAAGGGCCATCTTGAAACGCCGGTGTACTCCCGAACCTGTTGCCGCCGGATACAAGAACCGCAGCGAATTCTTTGTCCGCTCATCGAGATGGACGCAATCGATGGACATGACGAGGCGGTAGAGGACAAATCGGCATGTTGGAACCGTGTAATCGGTACAACCCTTACAATCCTGATTTTTGATGAAGCTGTCACCGGACTCTGCCCGATACTCCTTCTACGAAGTCTGGTTCGTGCTTCCGGGGGGAACACTGGTGAACTGACCAGCGTGCGTAAGCATGCCACGCTTCGGGTTTGTGAAGGAACCCTAAGGATGCGTCCTGATCTCAGGATCTACGTTGGCTCTCCGGAGCCAGACACGCTGGATTTTCCAGCTCCGGAAGTCACCATCAAACTGAGTGAATTCTCTCAAATTCTTGCCGATGCCATTATCTGGGATCGCACTTGGGTCTGTGATTTCGCCGATGAGGAAATTCGCATCTCCGCCGATCTCTACGAGATTTTGTCTGCCTACGCTCAAATGCGTCCCAGTGCCTGACGACCACCACCTGACGGGGAAACCAACCCTGTTGGGGCTCATGCGAACCCTGCACAACGATGCGTGATCCCGGGGCAGACGGCCCTGCCCTGTTTCGAGATCCACGGTCATGCGGGCGGGCAATGTTCAGACGATCCGTTCCGACAGGTCCGCTGAACCACTTCACGGTCCGCAGCAATCGATCGGTTGAGCGACCAGCACAAAGTCGTCAGGGATGCGAAGCGGGCTGGTTGTGCCGGACGAGAGGTGAACTGCGGCTCTCAGCCGTCTCCTGCAGCCAGCAACAGACCCATGTGGCAGGCTTTCAGATAATCCGGAACCAGCAGGGTTTCGTCGACGGTATGAATAGCATGCTGCCCGCAACCCAGCGTGACTGCCGGGTACCCGTGGGCCGCCAGCCAGTTCGCGTCCAGTCCACCGTCACACGCTGAAATCGTCGGTGAAAGACCAACTGCCTTTGCCGCCTCCGCAGCCATAACGATGCAGTCGCTGCGTTCGTCGATGAGAAATGGTTCATACCGCGCATCCTCATCGAACGTCAGTGTGCCGAATTCTTTTCGAGAATTGCTGAGGGAGCCGACCGCCCACTCAAAAGCCTCCTTCCACGCGGCAACAATCTCCCGACGGAATTCGGAATCATGACTGCGTGCTTCTGCTTCAATTGTGACGGCAGGCATCACCACATTTGTTGCGCCGCCACCATTGATTGCTCCCAGATTACTGGTCCCCCTTTGTCCCTGTTTGCGTACCAGACCATGCCACCCTTTCCGCTGCAGACGCGCGATCGCCAGTGAGGCGACAACGGCCGCATTCACCCCATGTTCCGGATGGACACCCGCGTGACTGGCATGCCCGGTGATGTCAATGGTCAGGTTGGAGGCGCCGACGGCACCGTTGATTAACAGGGCCGGATCCCTGCCATCCCAGTTGAAACACAACGCTGGTTTGCCGAGTTTCGATGCGGTCAGGTATTTGGCGCCCCGCAGTCCGATCTCTTCCTGCACGGTGAACAGCAGTGTGAGCGGTGGATAGTCCGCGCCACTGCGCAGTAACTCCAGAATTGCGGTGAGCACCACAGCACATCCGGCCCGATTGTCGCCACCAAGTGCAGTCTGTTTTGATTGAGGTCGAATCCAGTCCCCATCGAGGACGGGGACTGAATCCACGGCGAGCGGCACTGTATCCATGTGTGCCATGAGTAATCGCCGGGGGGCCCGTTTTGTCCCCTTGAGCTTCACGATGAGATTTCCAGTGGTGCCTCCCTGAGGACTGCGGCGGTGCGCCGTGTCGAAGGAAACGGCACTTTGTGGAATGCCGGCATCCTGCAACTGCTGACAGATCCACGCAGCGACATCCTGCTCACTGCAGCTGCCTCCCCGAATGGCAATCAGATCCATCACCCGTTGAACAGCCTGTTTCTGATTGATTTCCATCGTGTTTCTCCCCGCCTTGCGGCAGCCCGTCAAATCTCTGTCGATCAGTGACTGTCGACCAGTCACTGCGTTTGGGTTGTCGCCCCAGCGTGCCGGCGGCGATCGCTCTGGGCAGCGAATGTTCACACCAGCCGTTGGGTTGTCCCCACAGATACAGATACAGATACAAAGTAGAGATACAGTGACAGCCCTGCCCAGCCCAGCTGCCCACGGTCGTGCAGCGATTACACCTGCGCCCGGAACGCATTCAGGTCCAGTGTACTGAAGTAGTCATCGACGGTCTCTGCGCGGCGGATCTGCTGAACGCTGCGATCTTCCCGCAACAGCAGTTCGGCACAACGTAGTTTGCCGTTGTACTGGAATCCCATGGCATGGCCATGAGCACCAGCGTCATGAATTGCCAGCAGATCACCCACTTCCACCCGAGGCAAAGGTCTTTGGATGGCGAATTTGTCGTTGTTCTCACACAGAGATCCCACGACATCCACAACCTGATCCTGCGGATCATTTTCACGACCGAGGACTGAGATGTGATGGTAAGCGCCATACATACCCGGTCGCATAAGATTCGACATGCAGGCGTCCACACCCACGTATTCACGGTAGATGTGCTTGTGGTGAATGGCCGTGGTGATCAGGTATCCGTGCGGACCGGTAATCATGCGACCGTTCTCCATCAGAATCCGCAGCGGGTCCAGTTCAGATCCGGAAATCAGCTGGTTGTACAACTGCTGAATGCCCGCTCCAACAGCCGCCAGATCAACGGGGCTGTCTTCGGGGCGATACGGGATTCCAATGCCTCCGCCAAGATTGACGAATTCCAGCCGCACGCCGGTCTCGGAATGCAGGCGAAGCGCGAGGTCAAACAGCATCCGCGCAGTCTCAATGAAGAAGTCACCGTTTAATTCGTTGGATGCCACCATCGTGTGCAGTCCAAATCGGCTGACTCCGGCCTGCTTCAATCTTCGAAAGCCGTCGAACAACTGCTCTTCCATGAGGCCGTACTTGGCTTCCTCAGGACGTCCAATAATGACGTTTCCCTCCCGAGCAGCACCTGGGTTGTAACGGAAACAAAGCAACTCCGGCAGACCCGCGGTTGAAGCGAGGTAATCGATGTGAGTCAAATCATCGAGATTGATGATCGCACCCAGATCCCTGGCACGCTGATACTCATGGCCCTGCGTGTTGTTGGACGTGAACATCAGATGTTCGCCGGTCATGCCGGCTGCTTCGGAAAGCATCAGTTCCGGCATGCTGGAACAATCTGCCCCCAATCCCTCCTCTTTTGTGATTTGCAGAATCCATGGATTCGGCAGTGCTTTGACGGCGAAGTATTCCCGAAAACCTGGAGACCATTCAAAAGCTGCGTTCAGTTGCCGACAGGAGGAACGAATTCCAGCCTCGTCGTAAAGATAAAATGGAGTCGGATACTCTTCGGCAAGTTTCCTGACAAAGGACTCGTCGAAAGGAAGCGTTTTCTGCATTGCTTGTTTCTGCTTGTTCACTGCTGAGAATGGAGTTCAGACGCCTGAGCTCCGGCTGGTCACTGCTGCCGATGTGCCGAAGTCCATGCGGAATTAACGATGTGATGACGAAGCCAGCGGCGATTGCGATCTGTTTCTGAAACGCCTGGTTGCCGCCGGAATTACAACGGGTTCGTCTTGCCTCAGTGTCGTACTGCCGGGCTGCGAATTCAACTCCCCGGACTGCTCTGGTGACTGCCCGGACACTTTTCTCTGCCGCGATGCATTGCCGGCGAAACGGATTCGTTCATTCAGCGGCTGCCGCCGTTTCCTGAATCATCTTCAGGCGTGCGTCCGCCAGATTCAGCCAGTCGCAAAGGCTGTTTCCGTCACCATAATCGACAAGGACAGTCAGCGTGTTCGCACCGGTGAGAGGGATCCGAATTGGTTGAGGCTCATCTCGCCCCGCAATCATCTGGTCCAGCACCACTTTTTCGTCCGTCTGAATGACCAGTCGTACCGCGTTTCTTCCGTTCATGGCAAATGCGACTTCATCATCGATCCCGATGACGGCGTCCAAACTTTCAAACCCGCCGTCGAGCGGCCAGCTGATCTCGGTCCGCGAATGTAAACACAGACCGCTGCGAAATTCCCGCTGCCGCATTCGCAGCGGTTCGCCCGCCAGATTCTGATTTCGCCGAGGCCGGAACAACTGTTCTTCTTCCGGGAAGGCAAGTTCTTCTGCTCCGCGAATGATGGATGCGACGCTGCCTTCAGGGTCTGCGCCAAAGAACTGTTCCTGCAGCGGTGTGTGTTCTGAGAGCATGACGAAACGTCCGGCACTCAAGTCAATTCGACGGATCTGTTCCAGTCGCCCCTGGATTTCTCCCCATCCTGTTGTCAGCGTCCAGAGACCATCCTGCAGACGAATGGTCTGTCCGTACAGCAGGTCTCCTGCGGCCGTGTCAATCCGGATGGGGGATCGTCGCACGGTCTGGCCTGTGTCGGCAGCTACTCCAAAAACGACACCATAGACGCGACTCAGCGGGACATCGACCGTGTCACCATCCAGCAGAAATGATAACTGCTCGGCCGTAATACTGCCCACGACCCCCGGCAAAAAGTCGAGGCCGGATTGATCTCGCTTCATGACAACAAGCAAGTCTTTTTCTGTGGTGCGTGAGCAGAACGTTTGCCACTGTTCGCGGTATTGCTGTGTGTCCGGCTGCAGGCGCGCGGCCAGGACCTGCTGGTTCGGTACGGTCAACTGCCCCGACGCTGCCAGCCCGCCTGTTGTGCTGCCGCTGCGAAGAATTCTGTCGACGGCAACCTGGGATCCATCCCGCAACTGAACTTGGCCCTGTGCGCGGTTTTCTTCGGCAACCGGGTCCTGTTGCGACAGAATCAGAACCTCAGACAGTGGGTATTCCTGTTGTCCAGCCTCTGTCTGCAGTGATACCGACTGAACGCCAATCTGCTGCAGTGCTCCCGTGTGTGTGGCTCCGTCCAGCATCGTGAGTTGAATGTCGCCGGGAAAAAAAACGGTTGACCACAGAAACAACGATGCAGCCAGTGTGTTCACAGTCATCATGATCACTTTTCTCCGCCAGCGGTGTGCTGGTCCATTCCGTTTGTGCTCGAACGTGTTTTCGACTGCCTTACCGAATGTCTGTCAGAGCTGTTACGGTGATGACAACCCATGCAGGGGCAACCTTTCGCGGCCTTACGCGCCCGCAGCAGATCATTGTCGAAAGACACTTCTGCCGGAGGCGATTTGCCGGTGTCATTCCTTCTGCTCTGCGATTTTTCGAGTGTAACGGCTGATGGCGTCGAGAAAGTTGGGCGGGAACTGCTGGCGGATCAATTCACGAGCCTGCGTTTCCTGCCGCTCGTCCAGCATTCCCCACGCCCCGTTTTTCGTCAGCTCGCGGGAGTCGGCCTCGCCTTCACCGGTGCTGCCTTTGATCATGTTCTGTTGGGCCGCCTGATTCCCCGGAGTGTTCTGCCCACCGCCATTCTGTTGTTGCTGCTGCTGTTGTTGTTGTTGCTGCTGCTGCTGTTCCAAATCTTCCAGAAGTTTGTCGAGCGCGGCGACGACCTCTTCCTCACGTTTTTGAACCCCTTCATTGGTGCGGCCAATGTCCAGACGGCGTTGAACGTCGGTCATCAGCCCGGCAACAAGGTCAATGCCCTCAGGCTGTGGCCCGACCTGCTGCAGCATCATTTCGGCCACGGTCCGGAAGCGTTCCGGAATGTCCACCGTTCGCTTCAGCAGTAATGTCAGATCGCTGGATGCCTCCGCATTTTGCAGCAGATGCAGTCGGCAGGCCGCGCGATAGAAGAACAGCGATGCCGGGTCGATCAGTCCCTCTGGTGAGACACGATTCAGGATTTCCAGTGCATCTTCGTAGTGACGATGCTGTGTCAAATGCCGTCCCTGCCACAATAACACGTGCTGACGAAAAAATGCCGCACTGTTGCTGCCTTCAAAGTCCACGGACATTTCCATGCCAGCGGCCTGGGTGGTCTGCAACGACTCACTGACCTGCGGATTGACCGCGGCGAAAGACTGAATCAACAGGTCCAGGCGGTCTTCTGCTGACATCGCGGAGATCACATCCCGGTCTGCCCATTTCTGCAATGCCAGCGCTGCCTGTTGTCGATCGTGATCGGCGGATGCCAGCCACGCAGTCAGCTGATCAATGGAGTCCTGCACAGGTAACGGACGAAATGCCACAGCAGGTTCGTCGGCTGACAGACGGGGGAAGACCACCAGCGGGAACGGACCGGTGATGCTGAAAAACACCGCCAGCAAAATCATGCAACGCTTTTGCACCCGTCAGTCCTCCTGATGATCCAGGTCGTCCTGCACTGAAACTACGCCCACCAAATCATAGTCGTCCCGCTGCATCAACTCCACTGGAACCATGTCACCGGGGGACACATCTGCCCCTGTGACGATCACGCTGGAATCAATTTCCGGCGCATCAGCGAAGGTCCTGCCGACCGCAACTCCCGGCTCGATGATCTCATCAATCAGCACGTCCAGCTCGTAGCCAATCAGGCTGTCCGCATGGTCGAATGCAATCTGCTGCTGCAGTTCCATCAGTTCGTCACGTCGTTCGTTGCGTACTTCTTCAGGCAGGTGACCATCGAGTTTCATCGCGGGGGTACCAGGCTCTGGTGACCACGGAAAGACCCCCATTCGCTCGAAACGGGTTTCTTCCACGAAGTTCCGGAGGTCAGCGAACTCGGCGTCTGTTTCCCCCGGGAAACCGGTGATAAAGGTGGTTCGCAGAACCACGTTGGGAATCCGCTGCCGCAGCTTGTCGACCAGTTCTCGTGTCTGGTCGCCATTGACACGACGCTGCATCCGCTTCAGGACGCGGGAGTTGATGTGCTGCAGCGGCATGTCCAGATAGGGAATGATGGTCGGTGACTGAGCGATCACGTCGATCAGTTCGTCCGAAAAATTAATGGGATACAGATACATCAGTCGGATCCAGTCCAGTCCCGGCAGTTGCTGCAATTCCTTCAGCAGGGCCGCGAGCCGGACTTCACCGTACAGATCCATGCCGTAGTAGGTTGTGTCCTGTGCCACAAGGATCAATTCCCGAACGCCGTCGTCGATCAGCTCGCGGGCTTCTTCGATGACCATTTCGATCGGCTTGGTGACATGCCTGCCTCGCATGGATGGAATCGAACAGAAGGTACAGGTGCGGTCGCAGCCCTCTGAGATTTTCAGGTAGGCATAATGCGATGGTGTGATGCGCAGGCGTGTCTGGTCATTCTGTGAGCGAATGGGAGCCGGCCGGAATAATTCCCGCTGCTCGGCAATGCCCCCGGTCAGATTTCGGGCAACGCTGGCGATCTCGTCCCGACCGAACACGCCGACGACGTGGTCAATGTCGGGCATCTCTTTCAACAGTCCGCCATCCTGTTCCAGCCGCTCCGGCAGACAGCCGGCCACAATCACCCCTCGCGTACCTCCCGCTTTCTTGAGATCCAGCATCTCCTGAATCACACTGCGGGATTCGTCTCGAGAACTTTCGATGAAACCACAGGTGTTGACGATGACAAAGTCCGCACCACTGGCTTCAGAGACCAGGGCGTACCCTTCCTGTGATAATGCCCCCAGCATTTTCTCGCTGTCAACGAGGTTCTTGGGGCAACCAAGACTGACGAATGCGTAGGTGCCACGCACCGTCCCCTCCGGCTCCGGGGCCTGAGGTGCTGGTTGGCTGTCAGAGGAGGAATCAACAATTGGAAGCAGAGTCATGCTGGGCTTGTCTTGGAAAACGCAATGCAATCGACCACCGTATTCGTTGTGATCACGCTGCGGATTATAGCCAACCTGTCGAAGTCCCGCAGATCCGGATGGAAATCCGCTCAGATTTGCCAAAAAATGAGCGGAGCGGTCGTCAGCGTCGATGGGGCCAATGTTCCATCTCCTCTGCAGCAATTGCGAATTTCCGGCCGAATTCCCGCCCGGAAAACATTCGGGGCTGCGTCCACGAACCGCTGCGTGAGCATGAAATTCCCTCGCGTTGCTGTTCGGGGAGCGCCGGTTGCACACAGTTGGGGGGTCAGACGTCAGTTCCCGTCGGGGCCCGCCAGAACGCCTTCGCTTCCGCGATGAGCCGATCCGCTGCTGATGGCCCCCAGGTGCCTGCCGGATACAGTTCCGGCGACGAAGAACTTGATTCCCAGGCCTGCAGCACCGGCGTCACAAATCGCCACGCCGCTTCCAGTTCATCGTTTCGCGTAAACAGGGTTGAATCACCGCGCATCACATCGAGTAACAAACGCTCATACGCTTCCGGAAGAACCGTTTTAAAGTGCTGGTCATAATCGAAGTCCATGGATACCGGCTGCACCTGGTAGTTCATCCCCGGTCGCTTGGTGGAGAATCGCAGCGAAATTGACTCACGTGGCTGAATTCGAATGATCAACTGGTTGGGTCGAGTTTCGACGAGGTCACACAAGTCCCCATCGCATTCCACGGTCGAAAACAGATTCAGAGGCGGGTTCTTGAACTGAATCGCGATTTCGGTGACCTGCTTCGGAAGTCGTTTGCCCGTCCGCAGGAAGAACGGGACACCCGCCCAACGCCAGTTGTCAATCAGCACCTTCATGGCGACAAAGGTTTCCCGGTTGGAGTTGGGACGTACCCGATCCTCCTCGCGGTATGCCGGAACTGCTTTCCCGTCACACAGTCCGGCCATGTACTGTCCGCGAATGGCCCAGTTCACGATCGGTCCACTGCTGCCAGGACGCAGGGCCTGCAACACTTTCAGCTTTTCATCCCGAATTTCGCGGGCCTGAAACAGGGACGGCGGGTCCATTCCAATCAGACACAGCAACTGCAGCACGTGATTCTGCAGAACATCTCGCATGGCACCGGATGTGTCGTAGTATCCGCCCCGGGAACCCTCCATCCCCTGGCTTTCCGCACAGGTAATCTGAACATGGTCCACGTGACTCCGGTTGAGCAATGGTTCGAAGATCGCATTCCCGAAGCGGAACAGCAGAATGTTCTGAACCGTTTCCTTACCGAGATAGTGATCGATCCGGAAAATCTGGTCTTCGTGAAGATAACGATCCAGTTCTCCAGCCAGGGTAATGGCCGATTCGAGATCGCGACCGAATGGTTTTTCCACCACGACGCGGAGTTTGTCCGCATATTCCCGAGGCGGGATCATTTCTGCCGCGTGCAGGCCTGCGACGGCGGCTGAAAACAGAGATGGCGATGTCGCCAGATACACCACGCGTGTTGGCTCTTGCGGAATCCCGCATTCCGATTCAATCTGCTGCAGCGAATCTTTCAGAGCGGAGTAAGCGTCGATATCGGCAAGGTCAAGACGCTCGTAGAACAACTGGCTGGCAAACTGGTCCCACGCCTGCGGGTCAAACCGCTTCCCCAGGCGCGCAGAGACCACCTCCTGCATCTCCTGCCGAAACTGCTCGTGCGTTTTTTCGCGTCGAGCAACACCTGTGATCGGGCATCCGGCCGGTAAGTAATCCTGCTGAAAAAGCCGAAACAATGCCGGGATCAGTTTGCGGGATGTGAGGTCTCCGGACGCGCCAAAAATGACGATGGAGGTGCCGGGAGCAGGCGTCATGGACAATTTCTTTTCTGAGCTCAAAACAACGAACTGTGCAGGGGCACACAGTACGGAATTCCACGAAATACTGAAAGCACACGCGGCTGATTTTCGGAGATGATGAATGGCTTCCCGGATGACAGCTGCGATCCCCCACGCAGTTCACTTCCGGGGCAACGGTGGAACGCTGTTCGCCCCGCTGTCTGTTCGTTCCCTGAAGGAAACTACCTGCACGGCGGGGTTACGGGCTGGTTACTCCAGCTCCCCACGGCTCTGCAGGCTGAAAAAAATGGGCAGGTCACCGTTGCGGGTGTCGGTGACCTGCCCTGAAGAAACGAGCAACAGCGGATCGGAGACGACGCGCCAAGAAGGGAAACGCGATTCGTCCATCCGAAGAAGAGAAGTCTCCGCTTCGGCCGGTCCTGAGGACCTAGAAAAAGTCCTGCTGTCCAGCAAATCCAGCCCAGTCCGGTGTCCTGGTCGGTTTGCCTGCTCGTTCCTGAGAAAGGTTCCATTCCGTAGGGGGCGTTTGCCCCTTTTCGAATTGCTCTCGACTGCCGGTAGGTTCTCCGATCATTGATCCGGGAGGAGTTGGCATGCGGCTATTCGAGCTGCCGCTCGGCGGCCGAGTGAACGCTTTTCCCGTGCCGTCAAACCAGCCCGGGGACCCGGTTGTGACTGACTTACTGCGGTCGCTTGTACTAAGCACGCGCCCGGTTTGTGAGGTCTCTGCAGGCTGATTCAGCAGCGTGTTTCTCTGTGGCCGTTGTTTGGCAAACGGTGCAGAACCAACTGCAGAATTTTCAGCACGACCA
>JAFMMM010000111.1:0-3571 GCA_017859815.1 Planctomycetota bacterium
TTCTGCGATGATGAGTGTAGCGTCGGCCGGTACAGACTGCATCAACGATTCGTCGCCCGAAGGCCAGGTGACGCGAAGGTGCTGGATATCGTTTGCGTCACCGAGACCAAAGAATAGTGCTCGCTGACTGCAGCTGTGAAATCCATTGCCGGCCGTTAATTGCTGAGTTTGTACTCCGCTGCTGGTGGTGACCTGCACTGTTGCAAACCACGCATCCCGCTGCGTGGTTTGAGCTGTCAGGAGTACTTTGAGATAGCGATTCCTGGTCCTGGTGGAATTGGTGAAAAGTCTGGCCGGGCCTTCGCTGGTTCCCACAAGAAAATCCGGGCGACCATCATCATTCCAGTCGAGTATCGCAACCCCGCGTCCATGAATCGCATCCTGGAGCGAGTTTCCGGCTGCTTCGAAGAACAGCTCACGAAATGTCAGATTACCGAGGTTTTGGAAAACCTGCGGCCGCATCGCAAATTCACCGCCTTCCGGTCGGAAATCATCGATGTGACCGCTGGCCACGAACAAGTCCTGATCGCCGTCCAGATCAAGGTCGGCAAACTGGGTTCCCCAGCTGACAAAGTCGAGGCCGCCTGACTGGAGTCCGGAAACCCTTGTCTGATCGCGGAAAAATCCTGGCGCCTGCTGCAGGAACAGCGAATTCGGTTCACTGTGAAAGTTGGTGATAAAGAAATCCTGCAGCCCGTCCTGATTCAGATCTGTCGTTGCAATTCCCATGGCTGCCGTTGGGATACCCTCCCCGTTCAGAGAAATCCCGGACGCGCCGGCATAGTCGGTGAGTACGGGGGAATTCGCAACCTCGGAATAACGCAGCAGGAACTTCGGCGTCTGGTCATTGGCGATCAGAATGGACGGGGATGTGGCACCTGGATCCCGATAAACGACCAGTCCCAGCCCCTTCGCATTCTCCGCGGGCACACTGGCAACCAGTGAATCGAATTCGCCGGTCCCGGTGCTGAGATGCAACAGCGGCGGCGTGCCGGAAAATACCGCGGGTGAGCAGGACTTACCACTGCAGATCAGCTGATAGACCTCCGGGCCGCTGAGGTAGGCAATATCAAGCAGATCGGGGTTTCCATCATCATTGATGTCAACAATTGCCGTGCTTGAACTCCATCGCCCCCGGGGCTCGTCCGGAGCGGGAACAGCTGTGAATGTTCCATCACCATGATTCAGCCAGATCGTATTCTGTCCAATATTTGCGATGAACAGGTCATCGAATCCGTCATTGTTGATGTCCCCGACTGCAACCCCCTGACCGTAATACGGATCATGCAGGCCACATTCGTCGGTAACGTCCACGAAATTGCGGCCCAGCTGATTTCGGTACACACGATCGATGATGAGGTCAGAGAGAATCGGCTCCGAACTTCCACTGGCCCATTCTGCCCCCTGAGTGAGGATCACGTCCGGGTGACCGTCACGGTCAAGATCGAGAATACCGACTCCGCCACCGGTTTGTTCCTGCATCCGCTGTCCGGCCGTGGCGAGGTCTGACGCATTCTGATACCCGAATACAATCCCGCCTGCTTCACTATTTTCCGTGAGCATGATGTCCGTATCACCGGATTCCACCTGAGAGTCGGAAATTGATAACGGAACGGGAGCCGTCGGTGTTGGAGATCGCCAGGCCGGAAAGTCCGCAGCGTCGAGTGCGCTGATCGGTAAAGCCTCGGTCAGCACCATTGGCAGCGATGTGTTCAGCATTCCTGCTCGAGACATCAGCGTCTGTTCTGACCACGCTGGTCGGGAGAAGTTCAGTCTGGCAAGCTGGGCCCAGGCACAGGCTTCCCAGATTCTGCCCGTATTGTTCAGGTTCTCTACAATACGTTTTACTGCCGCTGGATTCTTCCCCTGGGAATCAGAGGCCCGCTTGAAGTCCTCGGAAAGCTGGTACAGTATCGCGGAGTATGACTTGAGGGCGGCGACCTGCTGGTGCTTCAGTTCAGCAAGGACAAGACTCAGTTGAAAGCAGGCAGTACGGTGAGTGGGTGACCTCTTTAGTGCTTCAAGATAGCAGTGTGCAGCTTGCGCAGGAGAATTCTTCAGCTGCCGATAACGTCCTCGCAGGTACCAGACATCGGGATGCGCATCGGCCTGCGGCGGCAACTGCTCATGCCAGGCAGGGAAACTGTCAGGCGCATAGTCGATCAGGATATTTGCTCCCAGCAACCAGACATCGTTGTCCCTCGGGAAAAGGGAGTGGAGTTTGAGAGTTGTTGACCACGCCGACTCCGCCATACCGTCCAGCAGGTCGGAGGCTGCAAGGCCTAACAGGACGTCCCGGTCATCCGGCTGCTGCTGCCTGCATCGCAGCAAAAATTCTCGTTCATCGACCGGTCTGTGGAGGTCACCGAGAAGGCTGAGTTCCTGCGCAGTAGCGGCACCACTTTTCAGCAGCAATTCGAAGTGTGACCGCGCACTCCAGTTTCGGCCGCATGCGGCATACAGAAAACCAAGTCGCGAGTGTGCATCGAGATTGCTGGGCTGGTGGCTGAGAACCAGTTGGAAGTCACTGATGGCCTGCTGCAGTTCACCGGTGTAAATGCGAAGACTGGCGATGGACGCGATCAATTTCAGACCCGCTTCGTCCGTCGATCTCGGGATTTGGGTCCAGCATTGAAGAGCGCCGGAAAAATCTTCATGCTCCAATGCCACTTCTCCGGCAAGCAGCATTGCGTCCGGATATTCCGCTGCTTCCGGGGAAATTTGCCGAACAAGTTCCGAGGCCAGTTCATAATTTGCTTGACGGTGTGCTTCCTTCGCCGCAGACAGTGTTTCCTGAGGATCAGGAAGCAGCATTCGAGACCACAAAAACAGCCCTGCAGGCAATATCATTGCCAGCAGGGCTGCGATGCGTTGGAACGTCCGAGACTTACGATTCATCATAAAGCCCGAGGGTCAGGTGAACTGTCAGTCCACCGTCAGTTCAAATTCGTTGGGTCCCTCTTTCGTCACTTCTTTTTCCAGTCCGTTGCCAGCCATCGACCACTTCGGGTTAATGAGAGACATCGTTTCGCCACTCTCATCCTCACCGCTGTGTTCCGGTTCGTATGACGCGTCACCACCCCCTTCTGAGTCGTGAGCGATCTCCGCCTCAGTGGCGGGCGGAGCATTTTTGGAAATCATGACTTCGTACTTTCCGGCCGCAGCACCATCGTTGAATTCATAGGTCGTCAGCTGGAAGCTGCCGTCGTTGGCCGTTGTCGCGGTGGCACTTGGCTTTTTGTCAAGCGAGTTAAACTGCACGAATGCTTTGGCCACTGGTTTGCCATTCATCAGCACTGTCCCCGAGACGGGGAATACCTCAACCTGATCGGATTCACCGCCGCAGCCTGCGACGTGGATGACAAGAACGCATACCAAAGCAAGGGTTAAGTATTTCATAGTGAGGATCCGGGTTGGAAAAGGCTGGAAGAGGGAATAACGAATGATCTTGTTTTGCCGTAATGTACAACAAAAAGAAGACCAGCCGTAGGCTGGTCTTCCAGAGTTTTCAGGACTTTTTATTCGACTCAGAAGTCACCGACGATTTCACCGCCGTTTGCAGACCCGAGTG
>JAFMMM010000111.1:3671-14102 GCA_017859815.1 Planctomycetota bacterium
TTTTATTCGACTCAGAAGTCACCGACGATTTCACCGCCGTTTGCAGACCCGAGTGCTCCCCAAACGCCGTATGGTGATCG
Organism: Planctomycetota bacterium; assembly: GCA_017859815.1. GTDB lineage: Bacteria > Planctomycetota > Planctomycetia > Planctomycetales > Planctomycetaceae > SXXK01. The sequence continues at coordinate 3,752 of JAFMMM010000111.1, forward strand.
CCCCATGTGGGAGAACTGGCCACAGGCTCCTGAACGGAACTGATTCCTCGGATTGTCGGGGCCCGGGCAGGCCGTTAACCCGGTGTCAATGTTTTCACTGACAAACTTCACGGATCCATCACCCATCAGGCAGAGCACACCACCGGTGTGTCGGCTTGATGGTTCGTAGATTCCGTCTTCGCCGTCCCATCCACCCTGGACATAACATCCCTTGTTGGGACCCAACTGAGTTGTCATTCCAGTGAATGCAGGCGCCCCGTCAGGCCAGCGTGTCCCTGTCCAATGGCGGACAGTTCCCTGCAACTCGCCGTTGACCAGTTTTGAAAGAACACTGGCCGGATTATTGCGCATGGTTCCGCCATTGCTGATGGAAAGTGCACCGTCCTGCGGCTTACGTCGGCCGCCCTGGCCTTTTGACCGTTCTGACATCGCGATGGTGTTGCTGAGTCCATCCACGATGTCGCGAAAACTTCGGCTGACTCCATTGCTGTTATCTCGACCGTTCCCGGCAGAGGTGAAGAAGCCACGCTGACCGCGTCCGCCGTTCCCGGACCACTGATTGTGGTCCCAGTTGCCGTCACCGCGGCTGAACATGTAGTTGGTCTTACCAATCTGGCCACCCTGCGTTGTGTCCGGGTCAGACGGACAGAGGATTGATGGCAGTTTGGTGCGGAACGGAGCGAAGCCCTGATTCCATGGCACTGGCTGGCCATTTCCCTGCCGCGCTACTTGAGCCATGATCTGGTTGAAGAGGTTGGCCTGCTCAACGTAAGGCAGCAACCCGACGTAGGCGCTATAGCGGCGAGGCCCCTTGACACCTGCACCGAAGTTGTAGTCGCTGTGACTTTCGGCGGAAGGAATTCTTCCGTAGGTGTCGTGGTAGTTGTGGATCGCAATCCCCAACTGCTTGAGATTGTTGCGACACTGCGTTCTGCGTGCCGCTTCACGTGCCTGCTGTACTGCAGGCAGCAACAGGGCGACAAGGATTGCAATAATTGCAATCACAACAAGGAGTTCGATCAGAGTAAACCCCTGTCGAAATAAGGCTTTTCTCATGGCAGGCCTCTCGTGGGTGAGAAAACAGTTGAAGTAAAACGGATATCTCCCCTAGTTTCGGTCAGATTTGGGTTTTGATCAAGTCCCGTTGGTAAGAAAATACCCTGCTGGAACATTTTTGTGGCAGGGTTTTTGGGCTGAAAAGCCCTGAAAATTTGATTGCTGGAATCTGGCTCGAGCGTCCTGCCTGCGCCATGCGGCCGTTTACCCCAGGGGATGGTTGACAGAGCACACGATCGTGGTGCCATCCGGTGGTCTGGGGGGGCAGTCCCAATTCCATGGTATGCGACGAAAATCGCTGGATTCGCGTTTTGCAGGTCCCTTCTCGACATGGCTGCCTGAAGTCTGACGCTCGTGACCGCGCAAAAAAAAGAAAGTCCGGCAGTGCCGGACTTCCTGATCGTGAGCATGAGAGTTTTATTCGACTCAGAAGTCACCGACGATTTCACCGCCGTTTGCAGACCCGAGTGCTCCCCAAACGCCGTATGGTGATCGCCCCATGTGGGAGAACTGGCCACAGGCTCCTGAACGGAACTGATTCCTCGGATTGTCGGGGCCCGGGCAGGCCGTTAACCCGGTGTCAATGTTTTCACTGACAAACTTCACGGATCCATCACCCATCAGGCAGAGCACACCACCGGTGTGTCGGCTTGATGGTTCGTAGATTCCGTCTTCGCCGTCCCATCCACCCTGGACATAACATCCCTTGTTGGGACCCAACTGAGTTGTCATTCCAGTGAATGCAGGCGCCCCGTCAGGCCAGCGTGTCCCTGTCCAATGGCGGACAGTTCCCTGCAACTCGCCGTTGACCAGTTTTGAAAGAACACTGGCCGGATTATTGCGCATGGTTCCGCCATTGCTGATGGAAAGTGCACCGTCCTGCGGCTTACGTCGGCCGCCCTGGCCTTTTGACCGTTCTGACATCGCGATGGTGTTGCTGAGTCCATCCACGATGTCGCGAAAACTTCGGCTGACTCCATTGCTGTTATCTCGACCGTTCCCGGCAGAGGTGAAGAAGCCACGCTGACCGCGTCCGCCGTTCCCGGACCACTGATTGTGGTCCCAGTTGCCGTCACCGCGGCTGAACATGTAGTTGGTCTTACCAATCTGGCCACCCTGCGTTGTGTCCGGGTCAGACGGACAGAGGATTGATGGCAGTTTGGTGCGGAACGGAGCGAAGCCCTGATTCCATGGCACTGGCTGGCCATTTCCCTGCCGCGCTACTTGAGCCATGATCTGGTTGAAGAGGTTGGCCTGCTCAACGTAAGGCAGCAACCCGACGTAGGCGCTATAGCGGCGAGGCCCCTTGACACCTGCACCGAAGTTGTAGTCGCTGTGACTTTCGGCGGAAGGAATTCTTCCGTAGGTGTCGTGGTAGTTGTGGATCGCAATCCCCAACTGCTTGAGATTGTTGCGACACTGCGTTCTGCGTGCCGCTTCACGTGCCTGCTGTACTGCAGGCAGCAATAATGCTACCAAAATTGCGATGATCGCGATGACGACCAACAGTTCAATTAAGGTGAAGCCTGCAATTCTGCTTCGCCTGTTCTTCATAAAATACTCCTGTGGACGAAAACAACATGAAAAGAAGCTTGCAGGCTTGGGGCTAGATTATCTTTGTTGGAGAAAATCGGCTACTTCTGTCTTCGGTTTCAGGAGCAAAGTTTGCTAAAAAACTGTCGGGGAGGTCGCTGACTGGCCGGATGTTCACATTGGCGTTGCCAGGGGATTTTGCCCCTCCACCCAAACCCACGTACCAGCACTGATGCTTGCGGTTTGAATCTGTTGAGATGGCCAGTGAATCTCAATTGTTCGTCGTGTTTGGTTGGTTTTATCGGGCGATGTGGGAAAGATAATGAGTGGTTCACTGCAGGATTGAAAACTACCGCCGCCCGCCAATTGTTGCACATCGTGGGAGAGTTGTTGCCGGTAAGAATCGTTTTGTTGAGTCTCCGAAATCGACAACAGCCCGGTTGGCGTCCGGGATGAAGACCGCCCGACAAAACGAATTCGAATTGCACTGTTTGTCACCCTGGTCGTGTTGATCAGTACTGCAGCTGGTTGAAGTTGGGACGAGATGGCTGCATCCGGAAGTCCATTTCTATCGAAATCTGCGTGCGCCAGCCCACGTCCCAGCTGGGGGACGCTGAACCAGTCCCCGGCGTCTCTTGATACGTCACGAAACTGTCCTGCCTGGTTCTGGAAGAGTTGAGTCTGCATGTGATAAGGCTGACCGCCTTCCAGCCATGTCCGGTCGTCGACATGTCCGTTCGCTGTGATCAGGTCCGGCCAGCCATCAAGGTTGAAATCTGCAGCAACGACTCCAAAGCCAAGTTTGTCCCGACTTGGGGGACCGAGTCGAGACTGTCTGGTGGCGTCCCGGAACAGAATTTGCCCGGGCTCACTGGCGTTTTCATACAGTGTGTTGGTATCTCCGTAAAAATGAGTCAGGAACAAATCCAGCTGACCATTTCGATCAAAATCTGCCGCAGCGATCCCCATTCCCGCCTGAGCGTAGCCCAGTTCGTTAAGGGCAAAGTTTGCGGAGATGCCCTGCTCTTTCAGACGGATCCGAGTGCTGGCATCCACTGCCGATCGCTGGGCGTCATCCGAAGCCATATCATCAGGAAGGGGTTGGAGGGAGAACAGGAAATTGGCTTCTCCGTCGTTGGCAACACAGATTTCCGGTCGCCGATCTTCATCCAGATCGCAAATGACAATTCCCAGCCCTTTGCCGGAGTGCTGGTTGAGTCCGGATTGCTGAGAAATGTTGACAAAACCACCGGCGGCGTCTGAAAGGTAGAGCTGATCGTTTGCAGCCTCAAACAATGCGGGGGAGCACCCGATAAATCCATCAGGGCTGGCTGGTTCAGGGCAGAGTCGCGGTTCAGAATCTGAATCCTGCACATAGTTGACCACATACAAGTCCACATTGCCGTCGGAATTCAGGTCAGCGAATGCCGCGCTTGCGCCCCAGCCGGAGTGCCGGAGTCCCGCGGATTCCGCAGATTCCAGAAATGTTCCGTCACCGCAGTTCAGCCAAAGCTGAACAGTTCCGTAGCGAGTGACACATAAGTCGTCAAATCCGTCGTTGTTTACGTCGGAAACCGCACAACCGAATCCGAGACCGTACTGCATCAGCCCGCTGTGCCGGCTGATGTCCTCAAAACGTTGTCCTGCCCGGTTGCGCAAGAGTGCCCCCGGTGTGCTGTGATCGTCGGGCTGGAGCGGGATTTTACAACCGTTGCTGAAGAAAACGTCCGGCCACCCGTCAGCGTCGGCATCGAGGACGGCCACGCCGCCCCCATTGGTTTCCAGCAGCCGGTGCTGGCCCCGCATATCGTCGAAACGCGTGAATTCGATCCCTGCTGCTTTTCCCAGAGGCTCAAAGCGAATCGGGGCCGACGGCGTCTGGACGGTGCCGGGATCGTCGAGGGCAATCTGCAGCAAAGCCCTGGGGGACGCGGCGTCTGTCGTTTTGGGGGGCTGTGACACGAGATCCTGTGTCTCGGACGAGTCCTGGCAGCCGCAGGCGTACAGCATGAACACGCACAGCAGAGTTCTGAAAAATAAAATACGAATCATTGCCGGCCGTCGTTTCGGAGGTCAGGGTTGAAATTCCAAATCAGCGAGCCGGTTGAAGACTTCGGCCGCCTGATCCATCTGCAGGAGCCGACACTGCTCTGCCAGTTTTTTGGTCGAGTTGGGGGTGTCTGTTGAGACTTCGGACATCTGGACGCGAACCTGCGACAGAAGCAGTGAACGATCACGCAGTTGCCTGAGGGCATCGTCATCTTCAGCTGTCTGCTGTTGTGGGGCAAGGCTGCGAATGAGTCCCATCGTGGAACCGGGGCTGGCGGGATCTGCTCGCAACACCGCGCGAAAGTGATCTTCCGCCAGTTTCCATTCCTGCCGATGCAGGTGAAACTCACCGCGCAGCTGTGTCAGCAGCCACGGTTCGTTCTTCTGTCGCGTTGGCAATTCAGCGGCCAGCTGGTCAAAGAGTTCGGTATCACCACCCTCGTGCACAAGCTCAAGTGTCGCCAGCGCGACCGCGGAATTGTCGGGAGCTTCCTGTCGCAGTTGATTGAGCAGATCACGAGCTGCTGCCAGTTCCCCAGCGTTGGTCGCATACCGGGCCTGAGCCGTCCGCAGACGGATATCGTCGGGATTCTGTTCAAGAAACTGCTGCAGGCGATTGCGTCCAAGGGATGAGGCCCATAGCAGCAGGGATGGAAAGTACCGTTGTTTCGCGTCGTAGATATCTGCGTGTTCCGAATCAATAAGCTGCTGCAGGAGTGGTGCTCGTTCTTCAAATCGCAGCTGTACTGCCATGAGAAATGTGAGCCAGCGGACGGCAACGGCCTGTTCGGCGGAAAGAGGCTGGCTGCCGGATGTCAGTTCAAGATATCTGCGCAGGCTGGTCTCGGCAGCGATGGCACGATTCAGCTTGACGAGGATTTGTCCTTCCTGCAGTCGAGCACCCGGTCCATAGCGTGGGTGCTCATCCGGAATCTGTTCAAAACAGCCAACCGCCAGTTCGAGTTGATTTCTGCGAACCGCAGTTTCTGCCAGCAACATCAACACATCATGGTGTTCGGGGGTTGAGCGAAACAGACCTGTCCAGTCTTCCGCGGCGCGGTGATATGCAGCTGCGGTAATCCCGTCAGGCAGCGGCGGGCTGTTCGGTTGAGCCAGCCAGGATGCGGTTCCAATGGACAGCAGCAGGGCAATTGTCACGACCGCCCAGCGGCGACGCGTATGATGCCGGCCGTCCGGAGAAATTTGTCGGACTGGTGCAGCCATATGACCTGCCTTAATTCCCGCTGCGGACAGAACCCGACATCTGCTGCAGCAGATCCTGAAAATAGGCTGCCTTGTCGTCGCGATTCTGCTGCCGGCATGTTTCGAAAAGCCACCGGACGATCTCAATTTTTGAAGGATCCAGTGCTAACGACCGTTCGCCAGCGGTGACAGCTTCGTCGATTCTGTCAAGATTTTTCAGGCAGTCGGCCCTGATTGCGTGGTACCCCGGATTCCCAGGATCCAGTGCCTGAAGCTGTAGCAGCAGTTGCAGTGAATCCTGCCAGTGTCCCTGGCTGTAGGCGAGATCGAGCAGTCCTTCGAGGGCAGATTCGCGTGCCTGAGGATCGGTTGCAGCTTTCAGGAAGTGCTGTTCAGCAAGATTGGAATTCCCATGCTGCAACGCCAGAGCGCCAAGTGTCGAATTCGCGAGACCGTCGTCAGGGTGTTGCTGGAGTGCAGGCTGCAGAAGTTCTGCCAGTTGCGGCGGGCTGGCGCGTCCCTGCCGCATCAGTGTGGAAAACAGGCCGGCTGCCAGGGCTCGCTGGTGTTCCCACTGCGGAAGCGGTGGACCGCCGTCCGGGAATTGCGCCAGTTGCAGATCGGCTGCGGTCTGAGTTGCTTTCGTGTCGGGATGTGGTCGCCGCTGGATTCGATGGTCTGTCTGGCTGACATGGGCTGATGTGGAATTTCCACTCCTCGGCATGTGACAGTCGATGCAGGAGTTCTGCTTTGTCTGTCGGATCGTCATGGATTCACTGCAGTCGGCATCAGTTTCATGGCAGGACTGGCAGCGATTGCGAAAGTACTCCACTCGCAACTCCTGCCGGGGAACCGAATGAGGGTCGTGACAACTGACGCACGACAACTTTCCGTCGGAGCTTTTCCAGCAGGTACTGGCGTGCAATTGTCGGGCGTGTGTGACCAGTCCGTCGGTGCCCTGCTGTTGGTTGGGCGGGTGGTCAAGTACAGACCAGAGGTCGGACAGCAGCATACCGGGGCGAAAATCAAACTCCGAACGACCGTGACGCAGGATGCGGGCTTCGCCGGTAATGTGGCATTGCAGACACAGGCTTTCACGCTGTCCGGCGGTCAGACTGGCAAGCTGAGCGATCGGGTCTGCCGACGAGTGTTCCCTCCCACCACCGGAATGCTGATACTCCACATGGGGACGCCCCGGCCCGTGGCAACGCTCGCACCCGATTGACTGTTCGTGGAAGACCGGATCCGGGTAACGCGCGGGGGCCAAAGCTGACTGCGCCGTGCGTCCCGCATGGCAACTCAGACAGTCATCGGTAATTCGACGGCGGAATCGTCTTGGATCATCCCGTCGATATCCCGGGGCAAGATCCCACTTTTGCGACGATGAGTACCAGTTCAACGGAGACTGAAACAGCAGATCCCCGTCCCTGCGCAGGTACGCGAGGGCTCTGCGTCCTGAGCCGACGATATAGTCCATGGGCATCGACTGGGAGTAAATCGGATTTCCGTCTGCATCCAGCATGGTGTCCGTGTGCACCATCACTCCGTCGCTGAGCTGGACCTGATATTTTCGGGTATTGCCAGGGACCTCGGCGGAGCAAAACTCGTCGAGTCGGTCCGCCATCACTTCAGGAACATGATCCGCAAGTGTCAGGGACCGAGACATCGGGTGACTGGTCCATGTGTCAGCAATGTGTTCGTGACATTCCCGACAGGTTTCACTGCCAACAAACTGGTCCGCATCGTTCATCGCAGGCCAGGGGCTGGCCACTGGAATTGCTGCTGCTTCCGTTTGCGGTACGTCTGAACCATGGAGATTCGAGCTCACTTCGACCGGTTGGGAATCCTTGCACCCGCAACAGGACACCAGCAGGGTGAACAGAAAGTATCGCAGCGGGACACGCAGCCATGTGTGATTGTGCCGCGACCAGCAGGCAAGAGCGGCCGGGCGGGCGAGATCGCTGTTTTGAGCTGAATCCGGGGTCATCGCTGCTGGTTTCAGGAAAAAACTCTTTTCACCGACTTCCGTGGGGGACATTCGTGGCGGTTGGCGGCAGGTGTGCCGCGACTGGATTCCAGGCCGGTTCTTCGGATGAGGTTTCAGAATAGCAGATTGATGCGTTAAAGTCTTCGGGCATCCGGACGGTCAGCGGTTCACGTTTTGACGGGTTGCCGACAGACGACCTGTTCTGCATCACGCCCCCTGATTTGCGGTACGACACACAGCTCGCCAGCGGAACGTTTGCCGGATGCTGTACGACTCCAGCGGCAGAAAACTGACACCGGAGACACCGGGAACACTCATGCGGTATCTGAAAACCTGCTGTTATCTTTCAGTGCTTTGCTCAGGGGCCAGTGCGTTGACGCTGGAAGTCCTGTGGCAACGTCAGATGTTTCTGGTGTTTGGTGCCAGTGCTCCGTCGACCACTGCAGTATTAACGGCCCTGTTTCTTGGGATCGCCGTGGGCAGTCTGGTGGTGGCCTGGGCTGGCCACCGGATCGTTCGTCCATTGCTGTGGCTAGCGTGCATTGAGGCTGGAATCGGTTGCTGGGGCATCCTCGTGCCGCACTTGCTGGGGCTTTCACAGCCATGGTATGAGGCATGGGCGGGCAGTCGCGGGGATGGCAGTATTGCGTTATCGGTGATGCGTTTTCTGATGTCGATCTTGTTGTTGTTGCCGGCAACTCTGGGGATGGGGGCAACGATCCCGTTGATGATTGCTGCACTGCCTGCTCAGATTCGACAGCGACCGGCGGCCATTTATGGATTTAACACCGCCGGTGCGGTCGCCGGCAGTCTGCTTTGCGGTTTGATTCTGGTGCGTTTGTTCGGTGTTGGCGGGTCTTACCCTGCGGCGCTGATTCTGAGTCTCGCTGCCGCGGGGCTGGCGTTGGCGGGGCATCGGTCGGCTGCTGTATTGGCGACACGTTCAACCCCGGAGTCGGCTCGGCAGGCTCTCGATACGCCACCTCCACGCGGACTGGCATCGGCTTATTTCACCGCGGGTTGGGTCGCGCTTGGGCTGGAAGTTGTCTGGCTGCGTTTTCTGGGCATTGTGAATACGAATTCCTCCGTCACATTTGCGCTGGGGTTGGCAGCCTATCTGTCCGGGATGTGTGCGGGCAGTCTGTTGTTGTATCCGTGGTTAGCAGGACGACGATCACCCCAACAAATTTTTTGCATTGCCAATCATGGCGCGGCGCTGATGACACTGATCACATTTCCGCTGATTTTCGCGGCTCCGTGGCTGAATTACTGGTGGATCACGGTGCCGGCTGCTGCAGGGTCTTTGCAATGGAGCGACTTGCTGCAGACTGAAGCATTTCTGACGGTCGGGGTGATGCTGCCGCCGGCCATTTTTCTGGGGATGGTTTTTCCTGCCGTGTGCGGCTGTGTGGAGGGGCCCGCAGTTGCGGTGCATGCATGGATTGCCCGCGCGGGTTTCATTGGGACTTTGGGTTCCGTGGCAGGTATTTTGACTGTCTCTCTGGTCATGATTCCGGCATTGGGCCTGCACGCTTCGCTCGCTCTTTTGGTTGGCATTTCCGCAGTGCTGGGCATGCTGTTTCGCCCAGGGGGACATGCGGGTCAGCGTTCCCCATTGTTGCTTGCCAGCGGTTTGCTTGGTCTTATCGGCGCTGCCGGTGTAATTGCGGATTCGCGCCCGGCATTGCGGGAATTCACCTGTGAGTGGCGAGACGGTCGCTGGTTTGAAAGATCTGTTTCTCAGGGGCAGGACATCGTCTCTGAGATCGTGCGATTTTCTGCCGGCCCAACCGGGACTGTGATCGTTAAGAAAAAGGACAGCGGCGATCATCTGGTTTACGTTGACGACCAGCTGGTTGCGTCGACCAACATGGAAGCTCGAGTCGACTCACTGATGCTTGCTCATCTTCCACTGTTGCTGCATCCGAATCCCCGCAACGAGCTGACAGTCGGTTTTGGTACCGGCGGTACAAGTTTCGCAATTACCACGCACGGGATTGATGCGTGGTGTGTGGAGATTGAACCGGAAGTCCCGCGAGCGGCTGATTTACTGCGGGATCAGAATTCAGGTGTTCTGGACAACCCGCTGTTCCATTTGATCCTCAATGATGCGCGGGATCACCTGGCGATCAGTCCCCGCAGTTACGATGTGATAGCGACTGATGTGACGAACCTGCAGTACCGACAGAACAGCAGTTTGTACACGCGGGAATATTTCGAACGGATGTCCCGATGCCTGACAGCAGACGGAATTGCCTGTGCATGGATTCCGATGGCGGCCATTAACACGGCGGAACTGCAGACATTGATTGGTACGTTTCAGGATGTTTTCCCGCACACATCGCTTTGGTTCATGAATCAAACCCACACAAATTTTGGGATCCTGATTGGTACACCCGGGCCCCTGAAAGTCGATTATCCGCGGATCGTTGCCGGGATGCGGCTGCCCGAGGTGGCCGAGAATCTGAACAAGATTGGCATCATCGATGCCATGCAGATTGTGCACAGTTTGTTACTGGATGA
>JAFMMM010000493.1 GCA_017859815.1 Planctomycetota bacterium
CTCGTCGGACTCCGGTTGCCACCGAATATTCGGCTGAAACTCAACACCGCCACCACGTGACATGCCCACAGTCCGACCGAGAGCGATTTCAGAATCGCAGCATTGCGGGTCTTCAGACCCAGACCGACTGCATGAGCAAAAGTTACACACCGCCACGCGCCCCCGAATGGGAAGTTCGTGACAGGCAACATGCAAGAATCCGATCGGGCAGCAAATGACAGACTTTCATGGAGGCTCCTGATCTTCACCGGAATCCATGCGGGCCGCACCAGGAATGTTCGCGGGATTATCATGGCTCCATGAAGACGGCGTCGGCGGGCGGGAATTGCTGCGACATCTGCGGAACATCTGATCTGCGGCCGCATTGGTACATCGCCGGTCTCACCATTCTGCAAGCAGCAAACATGTCTGTGAAACCCCGGCCCCTCAACCGGTCAGCGACGACTCGGGGAGTCAGCAGGATCATGCGTCAGGAAACTGAGATGCAGTTCGCAGTGTCGGCAGTGCAACTGATCCCACTGTTCGCGAGTTAATTCCCCCAGGACGGGATGTGCCAATCGCTGAGGTTCCACCTGCATCCGCTTCAATGCACTGCAAATCTGCTGCACACCGTCTTCCCAGGATGTTTCGTCCGGAAGCAGCACTGACGCAGACCTGGGAAGTTGCAGGCCCGGGGACATCGGCCTGGTCAGGATGCGTTTTTTGATCAGGCTGACCGCCGCACGAGTCAGAAAGGGAACCTGCACCTCAATGCCGTCGAGACACCCCAGCATCAGCACGGTCAGGTGTCGCAGGTTCTGTCCCGGTGTCCAGTTGCCGAGGGAATAGACGGGAGCCTGATCAAGGAACTCAACATCCGCCAGAATTTCATCCAGCGTGTTCAACTTCAACGAGCGTCGGTTGGAAACCTTTGCAGTCCTGATCGTCATGCCGCATCTTCCGGGTCAGATTCGCAACGGGCGCATTAATCCACATCAGGGGCACATTGGTGCTGAGGCACCCTCGTCGGGCATGGTATGTTTCCCGAGGAGAAATACAATCACGGCTCTCCGGCATCACAGCGGACTCGGCATTTCTTGTCAAACGGTTCCTGCGGCCTGCGAACCCGAAGCCAGACACCGAATTTCAGATGTCGAATTTCAGACGTCGAATTTCGTTGTCACGGAACTTCGTGCGACCAGCCCCGGTGCTTACCTCCCCGGGTATTTCTGTTAAATTGGCACGCGATTAACTCGCTGCGATTCCGACGGGACAAACAGTATGAACCGATCACTTTTAATCATCCTGCTGGCCGCGACAATCAACACCAGCCATGCCCAGTCGCAGAGCACGCTTCCTGAACCGGTGATCCCCGGACTTCGCTATTATTATCCGGCAACAGACATCTCCCCGAAAACGCAGGAAGCGGACGTCTGTATCTACGGCGGAACCAGTGCTGGTGTGATTGCAGCAATCCAGGCCGACCGGATGGGTAAGAGCGTGGTTTTACTGGAAATCGGCCGTCACCTTGGTGGTCTCAGCAGCGGCGGGCTGAGCCACACTGACGGTGGAGACGAACAGGTCTGCGGAGGTCTGGCTCGAGAATTCTACAACCTGACAGGCAAACGCAATTTCCGTCCATCTGATGCCGAAGCTGCCTTTGCACAGCTGCTCGCGAAGACCAGTGTGACGGTGATCTTCAACGCTCATCTGCAGCATGTCCGGAAAGCCGGTGCCGCCATCGAAGCCATCACGATGGAAGATGGCCTGACCATCCGCGCACAGCAGTTTCTTGACTGCACCTACGAAGGAGACCTGCTGGCTCGCGCCGGAGTTTCCTGGCACGCTGGTCGTGAATCAAATTCTGTTTACGGCGAGAACTACAACGGGATTCGGGCACCGGGGCAGGGCGGGCACAACTGGCCTGCTGAGATCAGCCCGTATCGAGTGGCCGATGATCCGAACAGCGGGTTGCTGCCGCGAATCACCAGCGCGACCGGACAACCCGGCGACGGTGACGAGCGGATTCAGGCATTTTGTTTCCGGATGTGGCTGACAAAAGAGAACCCTCAGCCATTTCCCAAACCAGACGGTTACGACGAATCCGAATATGAAGTTCTGGCCAGACTGTTTGAGGCCGGTGTGAACCCGACGATTCGATGGAGCCTCGACACGAACAACCACCACCTGTTCCGCGGGGCGTACTTCATTGATTACGTGGGCGGAAACTACGCCTGGCCTGATGCCAACTGGGTCGAACGGGAACGACTGTTTCAGGAACATGTCCGCTACCAGCTGGGCGTCATGTGGTTCTTAACACACAGCGACCGGATTCCGGAACCCTATCGCAGCCAACTTCGCTTGTGGGGCCTGCCAGCCGACGAATACCCCACCACCGGCGGTTGGACACATCAGTTGTATATTCGGGAAGGCCGCCGCATGGTCAGTGATTATGTGATGACGGAACACAACTGTACCGGCCGCGAGGTACCGCAGGATTCCATTGGCCTGGCGTCCTACAACATGGACTCCCACCACTGCCGGATGGTGGATGTGGACGGGAGCATCCGCAACGAGGGCAATGTTGAGATTCCGGTGGAACCATACCCAATTGCCTACCGCGCAATCACACCCCGTCCGGACGAATGCACTAACCTGCTGGTCCCGGTTGCACTGTCTTCATCGCACATTGCATTCGGTTCAATTCGCATGGAACCGGTGTTCATGTTGCTCGGACAAAGTGCGGCTACGGCGGCCTGCATAGCCATCGACGCCGGCTCCAGCGTACAGGACGTGGCCTACGACAAACTGCAGAGTCGCCTGGTAGCAGACGGGCAAATTCTGGAATACACGGGGCCACCGCGACATCGTCGTGGATCTGCTCCCGTCGATCCCAAATCCCTGCCGGGGTTTGTCATGGACAATACCCAGGCGGAAGTGATTGGGCCGTGGTCAGAAAACAATGTGACCCATCCACGTGTGGGGGCTTCTTATCTGCACGATCAAAATGCGGCCAAAGGCGACTGTCTTGTTCGCTACCGAATCAAGACAAACGGTCCAGGCGAATACGAAATCCGAGTCAGTTGGCCGCCCAATCCCAATCGTGCGACGAATGTGCCAATTCGCATTATCACGGGACGACAGCAGCATCTGAAAATGGTGAACCAGAAGCAAAGCGGTGTCGACGGTTTTAACAGCGTTGGCCGTTGGCTGCTGGGAAACGAAGTCACCGTGGAAATCTCCAATACTGACACAAATGGCTACGTCATTGCTGATGCCGTACAAGTCCTGCCGATCTCCGCAGAACAGCAGCAGCGTGAAGGAATCAAATCGGAGTCCAAAACGGTACCCTGAAGTCGAATCACCAACAGTCTTCGCTGTCGCATTGGAATAACCCTCAG
>JAFMMM010000494.1 GCA_017859815.1 Planctomycetota bacterium
GCGATATCCGCCGCGGCGAGTGGAAGCGGAGGTGATTCGTGATGGGATCCTTCAGGCCTCCGGTTGTCTGAGCGATGATGTCGGCGGCCGCAGCTTTCGAATTCACAACGTCAAGAAAACGTATGCTCAGTGGGAAGTCGTTGATAACTCCGGGCCGGGCACCTGGCGGCGAATGATTTATCAGGAGCGAATGCGTCGTGTGGACGACCGTCTGTTCACGGCGTTCGATTTTCCGGACTGCGGTCAGGTCCGCGCACAGCGTCCGGTGTCGACAACACCCCTGCAGGCGTTGAACCTGATGAACAGTCAGTTCGTACTGGATCAGTGTCAACGGATTGCAGCTCGAGCATTGGAAGAAGCCAACGGAGATCGGGACCGAGCCATCGGCGGATGTTTCCAGCTGTTGCTGGGGCGGGCCCCTGCAGCGGAAGAGCTGCAAGCTTGCCGGGAGATGATCTCGGAACAGGAGCTGTCACTGGTTTGTCGTGCACTGATCAATTCCAACGAGTTTGCGTTTTTGCCATAGGTGGTTGCTGATGAGTGCGGAATTTCTGTCAATGCATGGTCGTCGACTTCTGGACCGACGCAGTTTTCTCAGCACAGCCGGGTTGTCTGCTGCCGGGCTGGGACTGGCTGGACTGCTGCAAAATGATCAATTACTGGCTGACGAAGTGTTTGCCGCCGGGGAGAAGCCCCCAATTCGTCCGCAGGTTGATCCGAATCATCCCTATGCTCCTCGAAAACAGCATTTTGAATCCAGAGCGAAGCAGGTTCTGGTGATTTATCTGCCGGGGGCAGTGAGTCATGTGGACACGTTCGATTACAAGCCGTCGCTGGTGCAGTTGCACGGGCAGAAGCCGCCCGGCCTGCCTGCAGTCACCTTCGAAGGGCCGGCGGGAAATATCGCCAAACCGTTTTGGGAATTTCGTCCTCGTGGCGAGAGCGGCAAGATGGTCTCTGATCTGTTGCCGCACCTCGCCGAGCAGGTGGATGACTTTTGTTTTCTGCATTCACTGAATACCGACACCAGTGCGCATCCGCAGGGCGAGAACTTCATGAATACTGGATTTACAATGGAGGGGTTTCCTTCGTTTGGATCCTGGGTCACCTACGCATTGGGCACAGAGAATCAGGAGTTGCCAGCCTTTGTTGCGATCAACGATCCACGCGGACTGGCGCGAAGTGGAAAGAATAATTTCGGGAACGGGTTCCTGCCGGCGGCCTTTCAGGGCACCGATTTTAACGCAAAGAATCCCCCCAATAATCTGCAGCGTCCGAGCGTTCTCAACAGCGAAGCGGATCGTCGCACGCTGGATCTGTTACAGCGGCTGAACGATCGGCATTTGGGGAAGTATCCGGGTGACGCGAATCTGGCCGGGAGAATTGCAAGCTATGAGCTGGCCGGACGGATGCAGACATCAGTTCCCTCAGTCATGGATCTGAGTGGAGAGACACGCAGCACATTTGAGGCCTACGGCGTTGAGGGCGGCAGCGAACTGCGCGGGGAATACGCGAAGAACTGCATTCTGGCCCGCCGACTGATTGAAAAGGGCGTGCGGGTCGTGCAGTTGTTCAACGGCAGTGATCCTTCCGGCGGTAACGGAGTCACCAATTGGGATTCGCATTCCGACATTTTGAAGACTCACGCCATGCAGGCGGAGATCATGGATCGGCCCACCGCGGCACTGATCGCAGATATGAAGCAGCGCGGATTGCTGGAGCACACGCTGGTGGTCTGGGCCACTGAGTTTGGTCGAATGCCATTCCTGCAGGCGAACGGGACCGGTCGTGACCACAACCCGGACACGTTTACCTGTTTTTTGACCGGAGCCGGAGTGAAGCAGGGGTTCAGCTACGGCGAGAGTGACGAGTTTGGCTATCGAGCGGCTGTGAATCCCACATCTGTTTATGACTTCAATGCGACTCTGCTGCACCTGATGGGCCTGGACCACGAACGACTGACGTTTTATCACAACGGACTTGAACGCCGGCTGACCAACGTCCACGGGCACGTGGTCGAAGACGTTCTGGCCTGATCGTCTTGTGTCGGCGTTTTCTGTCTGGTTCACGGCGAGATCAAATTGTCAGCCAGCTGAAGCGTGAGGAAGCCTGAGCAGACGGTCATTGGAAGCATTGCGTGATCGAACCGGGCGGACGCCGTGAGCGGTGCGTTGTCGCCGGGATTTCGGAGCGGATGACGGTCCACAGCTGGAACTGGTTGATCGGGATGGACTGAGAACGAATGTGTGCAGCGGGACGTCAACGATGGTGAGCTGGAGAATGGAGGCGGGCTGACCGGTTTTGTGCCGACAGTTCCGTGAGAATGCAGGCACTGCGGTGCCGCAGAGCAGTAGCCTGGCAGGGACGCAGTTGACCGTCCGCAGGTTCAGGCAGCGATTACCGCAGGTGTCCAACTGGAGGAGATCAGAGCATGACCGGTGGCAGGAAAGAGGAACTGGAACGGCGAGAATTCCTGAAGCTCAGCAGCGGTTTTCTGGCATCAACGGCACTGTCATCATCATCACTGGCATCATCGGCATTTGGTCAGCGGCAGCCAGCGGCTCAGGCGGTATCCGGAAGTGATCAGGTGGTGCTCGATTCGCTCGACGTTGGGCCGGAGTGGGAAACATTGAATCCGGGGTTTTGGCAGATCCGGGACGGCCACCTGCGGCGGCGGATCGGGAACTACGGCGATCGAGCTCGGTCAACCGGCTTTCCCTATCACTACGAGACACACGGCCAGAACAACGGTGTGATGCCGGTGGACTATGATCCATCACTTCCGCCGGGAGTGTTATATCGGCGGGACTTGAAGCTGACGGGCAACTGGTCGATCAGTGGTGAGTTCGTTGTTCACGGCCATGTTGACGTTCGTCGCGAGGGAGATGCTGAAGACTGGAAGATGTACCAGCCGGGATACGGCAGGATGGGACTTGCCTTTGGGGCGAAGAATCTGTTTGAGAGTTACAACAAGGTTCGCAACGCGTGGTTTGTGGGCTGGCTTGATGACGGGCGATTTGGATTCCTGCCCGGCAGCAGACGGGGCGGACGCAGGGAGAAGCTTGTGGACGCCCCTGCAGTTTCTCCGGGCGAGAAGGTGCAGATGACCGTGCAGGCTGAAGTGAGCGGGGATCAGACACGACTGACCGCAACACTGACCACCGCCCGCGGTGAGACTGTTTCTGTCACACATCCGGTGAGCGTGCAGGTGGCTGAGGGCTATGCCGGCGTGGTGGGACAGGGGCTGCTGGACTTTTCCGTCCGCTCATTTGAAGTGGATTCCGGCCAAAACGTTGCACTGCAGTCGGCGACTGCCGAGTGTTTCACCTGTTACCCGCT
>JAFMMM010000495.1 GCA_017859815.1 Planctomycetota bacterium
AGATCAGCATTTCCTGCCCCACCAGTTCACGAACCAGTTGCAGCCAGTCTCCGTCTGCATCAGCCGCTGGCTCTGCAACGGTGGCCCCATGAGGCGCGACCAACAGGCCGTCGAGCGGACCGGCATTCTGCAGGCACTGGGTCAGACGGCTTTTCAGGTGGTTCCAGCAGTCCGCTGAAACAGGCCCAAAGGGCATAGCGCGTGCTGCAAAAATACCGACCGGTTGCAGTTCCGGATCGGCATCGAGGACATCAAGAAAGCCGCCGGTTTCGTGCGGCGTACCCCGCAGTGCCGACAGTACGGATTCGCCCTCGGCCAGCAGATTGTCCTGAAAGTGCTGCAGCGTTGTTGGCTGGCGGAGAAACGTATTGCTTTCATGCAGCAGTGCGAGAATTCCGATGCGTTTCATTTCAGCATCCCGTCCGAATGAGAAAGCCGTCCGCTTCAGGGATCGGGTTTTCCCACGAGCCATTTCAAGTCAGGTGCGGCCGGAGAACTGCGTGCTCATTCGGGATTCGTCGTCACCGAACGACTCAGTTCAGCTCGTCATCCTCGTCGATGATCTCGACATCATCAAGCAACAGGATATCGGCCTCGTCGATCTCGATCACGTCGTCATTCCCGGACGCGAGGCGGACTTCATCGGACACGAGATCTTCAGAAGACGGTTGCTCGAGGGTTTCCTGGGAGTCACCGATGTCGATCGGCTGGCTGTCAGCGGCTTCGTCGAACTCGACCATCAGGGGAGATTCAGACTCATGAACCGGCTGAACCTGCGCCGTGGCCAGTATCGGCGCCACTTCTTCGGGTGGCAGTGTCTGAACCGTTCCGGAGGGGGTGTCAGCGACCGCTGCCGTGCGATTCGCAATCTGCTCGCTGTGGTGGAAGCGATAACGCAGATCGCCGATGGAAATGATATCGCCAGGGGATAATTCGTGTTCACGAGCAATCCGCTGACTTCCCAGCCAGATTCCATTCAGACTACCGAGGTCACGAAGCAGAAAGACTTGATCGACCTGAACGACTGCGCAATGCAGGCGTGAGATACGGGTGCTGGTGTCGAGAATTACGTCACAGTCCGGTCCGCGTCCAACGAGAGTGACGGATCGTTCCAGATGAATGGGGCTGCCTTCACTCAGCGGTTCGAGGTATGCGGCCATGGTCAGTCATCCGAGTCGGCAGAGGCCCGTCACCTGAAATCACGGGCGATAATGAAAATCCTCCGCAGGTTGCAGTTCCGAGACTGCGTTTCATGGGAGTTGGTTCAGGAGTATGCCTTGGAATCCAGCGGGAGTCGAATCTAATTTTCAGCCACAGCTTCCGGATCCTCGCGTCGTTTCAGTCGGCAGGGCTGCTGACCGGTACTGGTGTTGCCTGTTGCAATTCAGCCTGACTCCGACTGTTGACCGTCGCCGCTGAGAACGCGTTGAGAAGTGTCTGCTGGTCCGCCTGCGTCTTGACGGTCTGCGTCGGCAATCGGAATCCGGACCGGTCACTCCTGTTTAGAGTTTTTCGCCCGTTGTGATGGATGCGGATGTTGTTGCCACAGCGGAAGATGAATCGAACATCTCCGACCGAGAATTGCTGCCCGTTCAGCAGCCGGGCCTGGTGCTCGATTCGGTTCCCGTCAATCCAAACCCCGTTGGTACTGCCCATGTCACGAATGAAATACAGATCGTCAGTTTGCACGATTGCACAGTGCAGTCGTGAAATGCTGAAACTGTGGTCAATGATCAGATCGCATTCTGCACCTCGTCCGATCAGGACGACAGCACTGCGCAGAGAGACAATTCGTCCCGTATCAAGCGAGTCGAGAAAAGCTGTCATAACGGTTGTTCCAACTGTGTCAGGGGAAGACACGCTAGAGGAAAACGCCAAAGTGGGAAGTACATGGGAGAATGACACCAGCCCCGCCGGCTGACCGGAGAAAATCTGCCTGGTCCCGGAAAACACTCACCGGGGGATGCGATTGGACCGGTTGTGCAAGGATTCAGCTGAAGACCTCTGTGTTTGGATATCGCCTGTGAGCCGGGAGGATCTGAATGCGAGGTGTCAGGCGTTGGGCTAATGCTGTTTTCGGGTCTGCGCGGGAAACAGCGGTGATAACGATTTTGTCCGAGTTGCGCTGGTGCAAAACGGAGGGATGCGTTAATGACGAAATAAAATTTGCGAAAGGTGACCGGGCAGAAAGGGGACTTCATGGTCCACTTTTGGGGGCGAAGCTTCGAAAGTGCGTACCCTCCGGGGCTTGCGATAGTTTGAAAGAAGTCAATTGGGAAGCGACACAGGTCCGGGCAACGTCAGCGGCAATGTCTTGAGAAAACAGCGGGTGACAGAAGCGAGTAGGCTGCAGAAGTGTTCTGCATCTGCGCATCAGTCAGCGCGTCAGTGAGCTGGAAGTGAGGACGACAGGATGGAGTTGCCATTTGATCCGAGTGATCCACTGTTGCAATTTGCTCTGATTCTGTTTGCTGGCATTCTGGGGGGGGAACTTGCATTTCACATTCACCTGCCACGTGTCACCGGCTGGATATTCACCGGCATCATTCTGCGTGGTTTGAACTGGGACGTTGTGGGACCTGAGGTGGTCAGCAGTTTCAGTCCGTTCATGAATTTCGTACTGGGGTACATCGCGTTCACCGTGGGCGCGGCGTTGTATTTTCCAGGGCTGCGAAATGCGGGCAGGAGGCTGGGGTTGTTGATTCTGGCTGAAGCCACTGTGACTCCGCTGGTCGTCATTTTGGTCTTGTACTTCGGCAGTGTTGCGGTTGGTCGTCCTCTGAGTATGACAGCCTGTTTGATTCTGGGGGCAATTGCGATTGCGGGAGCTCCGGGAACAACAGTGCTGGTTGTGCAGGAGTCTCGTTCCCGGGGCATTCTGACTCGCACTTTGCTGGCTGCAGTAGCTCTGGTCGATATGGTTGCGGTCGGTGTCTTCACGTTTGTGTCGGACTTTCTTTCCGCCGACGGAGCTCAGGTGGTTCGGGGCTGGGTTGCAGCTCGGAATGTGGGGGTTGAATTCAGTCTTGCGGGTGTTTCAGGATTGGGTGCTGCGGGGCTTGTCCTGCTGCTGACCGGGCGATTGATTGGACCATCCTTTGTTGGACCGGGGATGGTGGCGGTGATCCTTGGTTCCTGGGGGATTTCCGTCGGGTTTGGAGTGTCTGGAATTCTGGCCTGTACGTTTGCCGGTATCGCGGTTTCCAATTTGCGGCACGACACTTACCGGTCATCGGCCGAGTACCTGCGGGGGATCGGAGAGGTGCTGTTTGCCGCATTCTTTACCATGGCCGGTATGAAGCTGGATTTCAGTACAATTCCCCAGGCGTTT
>JAFMMM010000496.1 GCA_017859815.1 Planctomycetota bacterium
TGGCATTCCTGATGGCGCGGCCGGTGTTGACGGGTTTGGGGACACCGGCGTGAAGTGCTCCAGCCTCTCTCGTGATTCTGCTGGACAACAGTTATTCGATGGAGGTTGCCGATCCCGCCGGCACTCGATTTGACGCGGCTGTCGAAACGGCCTGCGGTCTTGTTGAAGCATCCCCGGCAGGCTCGGAGTTTGTCGTCCTGCTGACTGGTGGACAGCCGACACCACTGTTTGAACAGCCGATTTCCGACTCACGAACTGTGGTGCGTCGGCTGCGACAACTCCAGGCCGGATTCGGTGCCAGTGCAGTCAGCGACTCGCTCGACAGGGCCATCAGCGTGGTTGCGGGGATGTCTCATGCACGCCGCGAAATCGTCATTCTGAGTGATTTTCAGCCGGCTGACTGGCAGACATTCCGCGATGAGTCGGGGGCTGCAGTTCGTGAGCGGCTGCAGCAGCAGTCGATTCCTGTGGAATTGTCACTGCTGCCGATTGTATCGGGAAAAAACGCGAACGCGGCACTCGTCCAGACGCCAAATCTGGTCGTTGAGCGGCTCGAACTGCCGCCGCATGCCATTGCCGTTGGGCAGGAGATCGCAGTCAGGGCTCAGGTTCGAAATTATGGTGGCGAAGAACTGGCATCTGTGCGCGTGGTGCTGAATCTTGACGGCGAGGAGTTGAGTGTTGTCCAGACGTCGCTGCAGCCCGACGGGGTCACTCAGGTGTTGTTCCCATGTACGGTGCAGACGCCCGGAAGTCATGTGCTGAACGTGGAAGTTGTCCATGCCGACGCTCTGGCTGCCGATAATCACTGCTCGGCCGCAATTCTGGTTCAGGACGATCTGCCGGTGCTGCTGGTGGATGGAGATCCGTCAACCGGACCGCTGCAGAGTGAGACGGACTATCTCTCGGTGGCGCTGACACCATTCACGTTCGGTCGTCTGCAACTGAGTGATCTGATTACCACCCGGACGATCACCACTGATGCTCTGTCGGCGGATTCCATAGCGGACTCCAGGGTCATTGTTCTTGCGAATGTGGCTCGGCTGTCTGATGATCAGCTGGCGGCACTGACGGAATATGTTGAGGGCGGCGGGACACTGCTGGTCACCGCGGGCAACCGGCTGGATCTGAACTGGTACCGCGATCAGTTTTTTGCTGCCGGGAACGGTCTGCTGCCCGCGGCTTTTCAATCACTTCGAGGGCTGGATCCTGCCGCCTCCGGGGATTCCAACGAAGAAGTCCCGACGGCGCGAATTGTGGCTCAGCGATTCGAGCATCCGTCGCTCATTCTGTTCAATGATCCCTCCGGCGGTGACCTGTCTGCCGCTGAAATCCGGCGCTGGTATCAGGTCAGCTGGGATACGCCTGCAGAGTCCTCAGAAGCCGTTGATGGCGAGGAGTCGGACAATGTCAGTCAGGATCGTGAATCGAAGGAGGAATCCGCGACGGTCGCTCCGGTCACCGTGATTGCCCGGCTGGATAGTGGAGACCCGTTGATTCTGGAACGGCGTGTGGGGGACGGAGTTGTATTGCAGATGGCCACGGCCTGTGATGCGGAGTGGTCAGACCTGCCTCAGCGACCTGTCTTTGTCCCGTTGATGCAGCAACTGATTACCGGGATGGCGACGGGGGTGCAGCCGCCGCGAAATATTGCGGCGGGTGAGCCGGCTGTGGTTGTTGTTCCTGAACTTCAGGTGTCTGCATCTGCCGCCGCTACTGGCGAGGCCGCAGCTGCGACAGAGGCTGTGGAAACAAGTCTGAACCTGACCAGTACTGTGTTGACACCAACCGGAGCAAGAGAAGCTGTCCCCGTGGTCCAGGAGGGGCGTCTGTTGTTGTCTCGATATCAGCAGACGCTGCGGCCGGGTGTTTACACAATGACGCTGCCCGACGGCTCCAGTGCACACGTTGTGTCTGAGACATCCGTCAGTGAGTCCGCCTTACGATTGATGGACGAACCGGAATGTGAGCAGTTGGCTGATGAGCTGCAGGCAACGTTGGTCTCATCTGAGCAGGAGTGGCTGGCTCGCGATCAGTTGCGTCGTTACGGCAGGGAGATTTGGCAGTACCTGCTGATTGGGCTGTTGGGGTTGTTGTTGCTGGAAATGATTTTGCAACAGCGTTTCGCGGGAGTCCGGGGATGATGAGTCTGCGATTTTCCGGAATGGTGTCCCCGTGGACCGGTCTGTTACTCGCTGTGGTCTGTGCCGTGTTGTGCTGGCGGTATTACACGCGTGATGTACGGGAATTAAGAAATCGTTTGCGTTGGCTTTTGCCACTCCTGCGATGTCTTGCGTTGGTGATGATACTGCTGATCCTGTGCGGACCGATCCTGCATCATCGCACAATTGTCGGCGAACCGGGACGACTGACAATTTATCTCGATGGGTCCCGCAGCATGGAGTTGCGGGATGAACAGTTGAGTGAAGAACAGAGAATCGTGCTGGCTCAACGATTGAACTGGTTGTCAGAAGATCAGACCGACCCTGGCAGTGAGGCGGTCCAGTCGGCGCTGGTGATGGTGGATCAGACCCCGCGATGGCAGCGCGTGGCCACCGCACTGCTGGGCGGAGAGTACAGCGTGCTTGATCAGTTGAGCGAGCTGCATCACGTTGATCTTCAACTCCTGCGTTCTGACGAGACAATTCCGATCAGTCTTGAAAACTCTGGTGCGGATGAATCAGAGGGGGAACAGGTTCGGCTCGCTTTGCTGGAAGATTTGTTTTCAAATCCTGGAGAGACATCTGACCTCGCGGAACCATTATCCGCGTCGGGACAGCCCGCAGACGAATCCGACGGTGAGGAAGCACCAGCCTCGGGCATGGAGGTCAACGAAGAGCGAGGATCGCAGCGTGGTTCTGTAGCCCTGCTGATCACAGACGGCCAGCACAACACCGCGGGATCCCCGATACAGGCGGCCCAGGATTTGGGGACTCAGGGAGTACGGCTTTACTCCGTTGCTGTTGGTGCGGCAGCCGAAGCGGCAGATTTGGCTGTGTTGCGAGTTGATCATCCGGATCGAATTTTCCGGGAAGATGAGTTGCGTGGTGAAATCACGTTGCGAGATCGGATCCCGGCCGGGCAACCGTTTGTTGTTCAGGTGCGGCATGCAGACAAAGTTCTGTGGCAGGACCAGCAGTTGACACAGAATGTCGAGGAGCGGCGAATTCCTTTTTCGTTTTCGCCCGAGGAGTTGCTTGAAAACGTCGCTGAGGAGGACGAGGACGGCGGTCAGCTGGAGAGTATTCCTGTGGAACTTGAGGTGTCCGTCAGTAGCCTGGCGGACGAGTCTGAGACGTCAAACAACATGGCT
>JAFMMM010000112.1 GCA_017859815.1 Planctomycetota bacterium
CTTGCCAGCAGCAGCGATTCGTAGAGCACGAGGGCATCCAGCGGGACACCCAGCAGGATAATCAGCGGGAGGCGGACCGCGGTCGACAGCAGTAATTCGCCGGGGTGAAAGCGATAGGCGGTGGTGACATCCATCCGGGGGTCACCATGATGAACGCGATGAAATCGCCAGAGCAGCGGGACGCGGTGGCAGATCAGATGCCATGTCCAGGTCCACAGATCAAGCAACAGCAGGCAGGCGGGAATCTTCCACCGCTGCGGCAGCTGCGTCAGTAGTCCGAAAGAGGATGTGGTGGCGAATTCTGTGGCTGCCACGATCAGACCGCTGCAGGGAAGGATCACGAGCAGCAGGCTGGCGGCTGCCAGACTGAAGTTGCGGATCGCATGGCGAGTCCGGGGAGTGGCTGATTTGGGGGCCAGCCGGAGTTGCCATGATTCCAGCAGCCAGAATACAGCCAGCCCCGAGACAGAAAGGACAAGTCTGAGGTTACGGCCATGGTCCGGATTTGTGACATCAAACATGGAAGTCCTCTGCAGCCCATTCCGGTCTGATGGGAAGCCCGCCGTAATCCGCTCAATTACTGATTCAGAGCATCAGCAACATTCGTCCGATAGGCGGTCATTGCGGGGAGGAATCCCACCAATATTCCGAGGACAGCCAAGGCCGGAAACAGGGTCAGTTCCCATGGGGAAACTGTCCACGGACTGATCAGCAATCCCGTGCGTCGGATGAGCCATGGCGAGGCAAGCACCGCGACGCCATGACCGGTCAGCCAGCCCATCGCAGCTCCACCGGTGCACAACAGAGCTGACTCGGCAAGGATGATTCCGAAGACGTGATGGCGCCCCGCTCCCAGCGATCGCATGACGGCAATTTCCCGTCGACGATCGGACATGGAGTTATAAATGCTGACGAAGATACTGACACCGGAGACGAGAATGATCAGGCCGGTCATGACGACCAGGGCTTTCTGGACATTTCCGATGACGTTGGTCATCAGTCGCTGAATCGGGCGGATCGGATTCACCGCCATGGCCTGGAATCCTTTTTGCAGTTCGGCAGACAGGCTGATGGCGTCGAACGGGGTTTCGGGGCGTGTCTTCACCAGAACTGCTGTCACTTCCTGCATTGCGCGAGGACTGACAGCAGCCACCCCATTTGCTTCTTCGTTGCGAAGTTGTTGGCGATAGTCATCCAGTTCTGCGAGGGCCTGATCCAGTCGATCCTGATCAGCGGCGTAAAAGTCACGGAGTCGTTTTTCAATTTCGTCGACGGGTTTTTCATGGCCGTCAATCGCATAGAAGCTTTCGAGGTTCAGAAAGACGGTGCGGTCATTGGCCGTTCCAGTTGGCGCCAACACTGCAACTACGGTGAATTCTTCATCGTGCAGACTGCCTTCTGCGCCTCCGTGGAGGATGGGGAACGTACTGCCGAGAGTCCAGCCGTTCTGCCGGGCAACATCGGCACCAATAATCGCCTCGAACAACTGGTCGATCCGGCTTCCGCCCTTGCCGAACTCAAACTTCTGTCCGGGCAGATAATCATTTTCAAAGTATTCCGTGGTGGTGCCAACGATGGGGAATCCCCCTTCCTGCGTCACATCTCCGAAGGCAAGTGGCACAGCGGTGACCACGCGGCGATCAGCCTGCAGCTCATCGAGGTACATTGCGGGCAGGTTTTCGATCGGTGGCTGGATTCGGTAGACGGCACTGAGGACCAGTTGCAGGTCACTCCCTTTCGGTCCAACGATCAGGTCGTAGCCGATGCTGCGCTGCGTGAAAGCGGTCTCCACGGCACCGGAAATGACCAGCACCAGCACCATCAGCATGACACCCAGCCCAATGCTGAGTGCAGTGAGTGCGGAGGCCAGGCGTCGCTGCAGTAAGTTCTTCCAGGCAATCAGGAGCAGATTCATGAGGTGGCTCCCGTGGTGCAAAGTTGTGGCTGATTGAACTCGTTCAGGCGATCCACCCGATCGAATTGTGTGGCTGCCTCCATGGAGTGAGTGACCATCAGCAGAGAAACCTGATGATCTTTGCAGGTGTCCCGGATCAGATTCAGGATAAGACTCTGATTGGCGGGATCCACATTGGCCGTCGGTTCATCCGCCAGCAGCAGAACCGGCCGATTGGCAAGAGATCGGGCCACGGCGACTCGCTGTTGTTCACCGACAGACAAACGAGGGGGGCGATGGTGCAGGCGATGTCCAAGTCCGACCCGTTCCAGCAGTTCGACCGCAAATGACCGATTGACGGCACGTCCGCTGAAGGTCATTCCCAGCAGCACGTTTTCCAGAGCGGTAAATGCCGGCAGCAGATTGAAAGTTTGGAAGACAATTCCAATTCGCGAGGCGCGATATCGATCCCGAACGACTTCGGCCATGCTGACGATGTTTCGACCGTCAACGATGACCTCGCCTGAATCCGGCACGAGGATGCCGGAGATGATATTCAGCAGCGTGGTCTTGCCGCCTCCGCTGGAACCGATCAGAGCAGCCTGCTCGCCCCTGGCGAGTTCGAAATGATCGATCCCGAGGACAGGCAGCCGATCACCTTCCGGCTGTCGGTATGACTTCCGAATCTGTTTCAGAATCAACGACATGTTTATTCTGTCCGGTGGTTATTGAGAGAGCTGGTGGGTTCGTCGAAGGCATTTCCTGCACATGAAGACATGCCAGCGGGGGAAGTTATCAGGTTTTGCGAGACGGTTCGAGTACTGGCGGTCGGGGCCGGCGGGATGCGAAAGATTGGCAAAGCGGAGGCAACATGCACTGCGCCATTGTTCCACTCTCAAATCTGGTCTCGCATTCAGAACAGTTTCACGCCAAGATCACGCAGAACCTGACCAAGCTGAATCAGTGGAAGTCCCGTAATTGCGGTGAAATCGCTGGTCGTAACCGATTCAAACAATGCAATTCCTGCCGATTCGATCATGTAGCTTCCGGCACATTGCAGCGGCTGATCGCGGTCGACGTACCGGCTGATTTCTGATTTGGTGAGCGGCAGCATGGTCAGGGTGGTTGTGTCTGAGAATTCCACGGTTTTTTGAGGTGAAATGACACAAACAGCGGTGATCAGGCGGTGAGTTTGCCCCTGCATTGACTGCAGTTGTGCGATGGCGTTGTCCGTCGTTTCCGGCTTTCCGAGGATGGAACCATGCAGATCCACGACCTGGTCGGAGCCAATGACGATGGAATCGTTATGTTTTTCTGCGACTGCCAGGGCTTTTCGCTGAGCCAGTCGGACCGCAAGTTCGGCCGGGCTGTCTCCGTCTTTGTGATATGCCTGCTCGTCCACGTCGGGTGAGGCGATTTGAAAGTCAGCGAGAATCCGAGACAGGAGTTCTCGTCGCCAGACGGAAGTGCTGGCAAGAACTACCGGAACCGCAGTCATTGCAGAATCCATCAGTAACAGTTGGAAGTGTCGAGCCCTGCCGTTTCATCGGCGTTTGGTTTTGGTCGACTCAATTGAGCTTGCGAAATCCGGGACTGAGTTCGTGTTGAGGTGAAGAGGGCTCAAGGGATTTCCGAATACTAATTGAAGTGATCCGGAAAAGGTGTGCTCGCGTTGTCGGATGCGGCAGGCGAGTCCGAAGGAGCGGTCGGAATGAATCCGAAGACGGAACAGGGAATGGTTCGGCGTTTTTTGCCGGTTCTTGTGCTGATTGGGATCGCGGGAAGTGCGAATTCGCAAATTCGCACGAGCGTTGATTCAGCGTCTGAAAATGAACCATCAACTCACCTGCTGGAAGGCAGTGTGCGGATCCCGCTGCGACTGGCTTCGAAGTCCATCTCGGAGTCGAAAGACCCATTGGTGAAACTGGTGTGGGAAACCCGTGAGACGCAGCGACGAAGACTGCTGTCCACAGAAGAGCACACTCCGTGGCAGATCATGCACGCCCTGCTGGGGCTGCGCCAGGATCTGCTGATCATGCATGACGGGCAAGTGACGAGCGGTCTGGAGTGGATCCGCACCGGTCCGCTGTATCAGTCTGAGTGCTGGTTTGAGAAGACAGACCTGGGGGGGCGAGCACATCCATTCAGCCGGCCTTACTGGTTTGAAGGTCATGTCAATCAGTTCCTGGCCATGCTGTCGTCGTGTCGGCTGCCGTTAGAGACGACATTCCGCACCCCCGAAGGCATGATCACGATGAAGGACATGCTGCGGCATGCACAGATGAATGTGACAAGCCGTGGGGAGGTCACCTGGACTCTGTGGTCCCTCGCGACTTATCTGCCGTGTGACGCCGAGTGGGTCAATGCTGCCGGCGAGGAATGGAGTATCGAAAAGCTGGTCGAGCTGGAAGTTGGAAAGCCGGTTGGTGGACCCACATCGCCCTGCGGAGGAACCCATGGGCTGTTCGCGCTGGCCCAGGCTCGCAACGTCTACCTTCGCAGCGGGCGTCCACTGCAGGGAACGTGGTTTAGTGCTGACCAGAAGATCAAGCGATACATTGAAACGGCCCGGGTGCAGACGAATGAAGACGGTTCACTGTCGTCGAGTTTCTTCAAGGGGCGGGAGTACAAGCCGGAATTCGACAAACGTATGGCCAGTCAGGGACACCTGCTGGAATTCCTGCTGATGTCCGTTTCGAAAGAGGAATTTGAAGAGCCGTGGCTGCGGAAGGCTGTGGAGTTGATGTGCCGCGACCTGATGAATAATCGGCAGGAGTATGTCAGTTGTTCACCGCTGTATCACGCCACCAACGCACTGACGATCTATCTGGATCGCGTTGCTGACCTGGCTGCGTCGGAACCAGAACCGCAGGAAGCCCGGCAGCCTGGCAAAGCGAAATCCGTCAGTATCAGGAGAGACCTGCCACTGTTAGACCCGGAGGGACAGGCACCATTGACGGACGCTGAAATCTTTGGCGGGAGTTCCGCGGTGAATACGGAGCTGTTGATCCCTCCTGCGGCGGAATTATCTCCGGGTTCAGATCCTTCGCGAAAGCCAAGGTCCAACGGGTTTCAGCCTCCAGTACCTCGGGATGACGCAGGCTTTCCCCCGTTTCCGCCATTGGAAGACAGCAAGCCCAGGAACGGCGACCAGGTATCAGGTTCGTCGAGAAAAGCTCCTGGCAGTGCTCCCGCAGCGACGCCGGTGCACAAGTACCGCTCGCTGGATGAATTCCTCGAAGCGGAAGCAGAGTTACGTCCCGAGTGACCGCATCTCCCGGAGTGTGGTCAGGCTTCAAATTGCGGCTGCCGTGGCAGCAACTCCGTCCTCATGTTCTGACTTCTGCAAAAACCCGTACGTGCCTGATTCACGACGACTGCTTTCTCGCGGACGCTTGTGTAGCATAGGGCCAACAGAGGCCGGAATCTGAGACGCGACGCTCGGCAGGCATCAGGGCAGCGTGCCACGCCGTGAAATTTGTGTGGTGGGCACGGTCTTTGGGACACGGTTTTGGCATCTGTTGGGTGGCATCTGTTGGGTGGCATCTGTTGGGTGGCATCTGCCGGGAGGCAAACGGTTGCTCCCCTGCACTTTGGTTACCACTGGCTGATGCTTCCTGCAATCGGACGGCTGTAGCGAGTGGCAGGGACAGCGGTTTCCAGCGGGCCGCAAACGTCGGTCGGCCGGGTAGAGTTCGGCCCGCCGACCAGCATTGTGTGATCGCTCCGGTGACTTGGCCAAACTTCACGCCGGCAAGCGTGAGGCCGTTGTGCGATGCCAGGAGTTCTTCCTGGCTGAGCGAATAGTGAGCGATGGCGATTACTGTCCCGGTGCGGTCGTGCTGCTGCGTTCAGCAGTGCGACAAGAAACGGTCCGGGGACCAACGGACTCGCGTTCGCGGACCAACCGTGGGCGAGGGTTGGCGATGAAGTTTGACAGCGAAGCGTTTTGAATCGTACAGACGCGGTTAATTGGAGAAGAATTCAATGGGCATTCCCAGGGTCGCAATCACAGGTCGACCGAATGTCGGAAAGAGCTCGCTGTTGAACTGGATGGCGGAGCGTTTGATTTCGGTGGTGGATCCCACAGCTGGCGTTACTCGTGACCGCGTGACATGGATCATGCACAGTCTCGACCGTTACTTTGAACTGGTCGATACCGGCGGGATTGGAATCGTCGACAGCGACGATTTGTCTGAAGATATCGAGCGACAGATCCAGGTGGGTCTTGAAGAGGCCGACCTGTTGATGTTTGTGGTGGATGCAAAAGCGGGGATCACGCCACTTGATGAGGAAGTTGCTCGACGACTGCGGCGAACCTCAATCCCCGTTCTGATGGTGATCAACAAGTGCGATTCCACTCGACTGGAGGACGAAGCGAGCAGTTTTTTGAGGTTGTTGAATGCTCCTCAGGTGACCACCAGCGTGAAAGCAAACCGTGGTCGGAATCGTCTGATCGAAGCGATTGTTGAGCAGCTGCCCAGCCAGGAGCAGGATGAAAATGAGACCGGAGACCGCATGCTGGCACCGGCTGATCTTCGGATTGCCGTTGTTGGTCGTCGAAATGTCGGCAAGAGCACGTTCATCAATCAACTGGCAGAATCGGAACGCGTGATTGTCAGTGAGGTGGCCGGCACAACTCGAGACAGTATTGATATCCGCTTTGAAGTGGATGGTCTTGCATTTACGGCCATTGATACGCCGGGGGTTCGAAAGCGAAAGAGTCTTCAGAACGACATTGAATTCTACGGCCTTGTGCGGGCTCAACGCAGTATTCGTCGAGCCGACCTGGTATTGATGTTCTTCGACGCGACCAAAACCATTTCGCGGGTGGACAAGCAGCTGGTGGAAGAGATCACCGAGCATTACAAGCCATGTATCTTTGTGGTGAACAAGTGGGACCTGGCGCTCGGTAAGGAAATGACCATTGAACGCTGGACCAAATACCTGACGCATAATTTTAGTTCCATGCGGCATGTGCCAATCGCCATTGTGACCGCAAAGGACGGACGCAATATCCGCAAGCTGGTGAACCTTGCCCAGTCGGTCTACAAGCAGGCAAGTTTGCGAGTGAGTACCGCGAAGCTCAATCGCGCAGTGCGTCTGGCGATTGCCAGAAATCCTCCACCAATCCGAAAAAATCGCCGTGCCAAGATCTTCTTCGCCTCACAGGTCGCGGGTTCTCCCCCGACCATTGTGGTGAAGTGCAATGATTCGACGATCATCGACAATGTGTGGAAGCGGTATCTGCTGGGATTTCTGCGGGAGGTGACGCCGTTCCGGGAAGTCCCGATTCGTTTGATTCTGCGAGGCCGAGGGGAGCAGGACCTGGCAGTCATGGAGACGGCACGAGCAATCTCAGGCAGCCGTCATGAAGAGCCTCTCGACCTCAGCGAATTGTCTGACGAGCAACTGGATCTGCTCAGCGGCCAGTCCGCAGACGAGGTGGATGATGAGCCTGTGGAACTGGAGCACATTTTGTATCCGGACCCTGAGGATCTGTCGGATTCGAATTCCGACTTGCCTGTGGACGAAGCGTAACTCCGCTGAATTGTTGCAGGTCTGTCCGTGAAGCTGCACTGTCGTACTCAGCAGGAATTTGCAGTCGTGCCCGGAAACCAGTGGATCGTTGATTCCGGATTGGCAGAAGTTGATCAGGTTTCAGTGAAGTCTGCTGCGTCGGATTTCCAGCGTCGCATGCGATTTTGTTTTCGTCTGCGACGAAGGGTTGCTCGGGCCATCAGCATCAGGTCCGGGAAGAGCAGTTTGATCTGATCGGAGCGCGCAGTCAGTCGTGCTTCAGACTTTGTCAGCTGGCGAGTCATCAACGCGGTGAAGATGCAGAATAGACCAACCATTGCGGTAAGCATCAGGCTTGAGTCAACCATTCCCGGGTCGAATGCGAGGGCTTGTCTGAGACTGGTGTTGAGGGCCCGACCGCGCGGTACGACAAGCAGCAGCAGTACGGCTGCGATGCAGCACAGCATGACAATAAACAGTTGGGTCAAATACAGTGAGATTTCCTGCAGCACTCGATCCGATTCGGAGATCGCTTTCTGGTGATCCGTGTCTGGGGCGGCGGGATCATCTGCGATTGAGTGATGTTTTCGCTGCAGTTGAATCTGTTCACGGAGCCTGCCCAGCTCTGTGAATAACGGGACGTTTGCGAGATCTTTCAGGGTTCTCTTCTGCTGGAACAGATAGATCAGCCCGGCCACCGTGAGAACTGATTCGGGCATTGATGCGGCCGCATCCAAGAATTGTTGTGTGACCGGTTTGTCGCCAATCAGCAGTGTTCCCAGATAGCCGCAAAACACGACCAGTCCGCCAGTGAGTCGTATCGTCAGGACTGTTCCGGAGAACAGCAGCAAACGCACGAAAAAGGAGGCCTCCGGGAAGACCTGAATCATGATGGCTGCAGTAATCAGCACTGAAAAAATGAGAGATCGCAGACTGCTGTAGAGTTGCCGCCGCCTTGATTCCGGCGTGGTTTCCACGGACAGATCCCGGAGTTCGGGGAACAGTGCTGTCGATTTTTCCGCAGGCAGGCTCATCGGGTTCCTCCCGTTGCGGCAACACGCCCGGAGCGTGTGAGTTGCAGTTCTGAGGCAATCAGGCGGATGGCGTGCTGTTCACCGGAGCAGGATGCGGGCACACCAGCTTTGCGAAGTTCAAGTTGCAGATCGTCCTGCAGTTCTGTGACGCGAATCTGTTCGGCGGTCAGCAGCAGATCTTCCGCAGACGTTGTACGGGGCATGAGTGGTTCACGTCCCGGTCGCTGAAATGTTGAGGCAGGCGAAACGGCGATGACTTTGTGGTGTCGGGATCGTGCCAAACGAATGGAAGGCAGCATGTGCGAAAAGTTATGAGCCACTTCCTGAAGGTCGGCAAGAATCACAAAGACCTCGTTGTCACGAGCCCGGGCGGTCAGCCGCGTGAGTGAATCTGCAATCAGTTTCATACGATGCAGACCATCCTGCGTCCCGCGATCACGCAGGGAGACGACCGGGGTCAGCCATGCCATTCGTTCACGGGCAAGGAACGCCTGCGTCATTTTTGCAAGTCCACGATCATCTGCCACCAGTTGAATGTGTTGCCGAATACTCAATTGAAAGTACTCGGCAAGGGCACCGGCGAGAAGCAGCCGGGCGCGAAACTGCTCGCGACTCCGTGGCAGAAGCGGAAACAGTGTCCAGGGGATGGAATTGAGTCGGTGATTCAGGAGCTGCGGGTATCGCTGGTCAAGGAGCGTGAGAGCGAGTGTTTGCTGACTGGGCGAAAACAGATCCGGTGGGGGGGCGGGATTGTCGGAGAACTCTGCAAAGAATTTCTGCAGTTCCCGAAATCCACGATCTCCCGCACGCGGCAGCAGTTGTCGCAGGCCACGTTCGTCACAGCAGACGGCACCGACTTCATCACCGATCGAGACAGCAGAGCGAGCGACGGACGAGGCGACGAAAAGCGCCTGGTCGAGCAGACGGCTGCCAAAGCCTCCCAAACGCATGCTGATCGTGCCGTCCACAATGAACTGGACTCGCATCGGGACTTCCGCTTCGTACTGCCGGCTCATCAGCTGGTCTCTGCGCGCGGAGACTTTCCAGGCAATGGATCGCGGAGCGTCACCCGGCTGATATTCACGCAGTTCCAGTAATTCAGAGCCCACGCCCGATCTGCGGAATGTGTGAATTCCATGACGCGGCAGCATGTTCATGCGTTTTGTTTGGGGGCAAAAGTCTCCGGCGCTGGCCCATGCTGGCAGAATCAGCACTTCCTGCTGCACAGGGACAAACCAGTCAGCACGGAAAAATCCGCAGCTGTCAGCAAGCGTAAAACGTACACCAGGAAAAATCGCTGTTCCGGAGCCGCGGAAGACGCCCTGGTAGCGGATCACCCCCCTGGTCAGAGATCCTCGGATCTGCACGGCATTGCTGCCGGAATTGATCTGCAGATGTTCGGGGCTGACGTCCAGCAGATTCAACGTGCTGACTGAGGTGTGGCGTGGTAAGCTGAGCTGGATCTCGATGTTCAGCGTTCTGTCAGCCTGAACAATTCTGCGGTGATCGGACTGCCCATTGATGGTTCTTGAAATTGTCAGCAGAGGCATCCGCCAGTGATGCAGGAACAGGAAGTACATCCACGACTGAAAAATCCACAGCAGCACGGTCAGCGAAGTCAGGGCAGCTGCAGCCTGACCGGCGCGCAGCGCAGCACCCAGCCCAAAGACTGCAAACAGCAGCACAGCGCCACCGAGCCGTGTCATGACGGGCTGTCCTGAACAACCGGGACGGCTCGAATAATCTGTTTGATCACGGTTTCAATCTGCAGACCGTCAAGCTCCGCTTCAGGATGCATGATCAGGCGGTGTGTCAGTACAGGCAGGCAGACAGCCTGGACGTCCGCGTGAGTCAGGAAGTCTCGTCCGTCCAGCAATGCATTCGCACGGGAAGCTTTGAGCAGGCTGATACAGGCGCGGGGGCTTGCACCCAGCGCGAGATTGGGATGCTCTCTGCTTTGGCGAGCCAGATCAACAATGTATTCCTGCAGTTCCAAACTGGCGTGGACTTCATCCAGATGTTCACGGATCAGTGTGATTTCTTCGGAAGTGGTCACGGGCTGCAGCTGAACGATGGGCCGACTGTGGAGCTGCAGCATGCCAATCTCATTCCGCCGCTCCGGGTAATCCACCAGAATGCGGAACAGAAACCGGTCCAGCTGCGCTTCCGGGAGGCGATACACCCCTTCCTGTTCAATGGGGTTTTGTGTCGCCAGAACCATGAAAGGATTTGGCAGCGGCAGGGTTTCATTTTCAATGGTGACCTGTCGTTCCTGCATCGCTTCGAGCAGTGACGACTGTGTTCTGGCCGGAGCACGATTGAGTTCATCGGCAAGCAGCAACTGGCAGAACACCGGCCCTTTGCGAAGTGAAAACGTTCCTGAGTTGCGATCCAGAATCTGGGTTCCGGTCACGTCTGACGGAAGCAGATCCGGGGTGAACTGAATGCGTTCAAAGTCGAGACCAAGAACTGTGGAGAACGTGCGGCAAAGCGTCGTTTTGGCTGTGCCCGGAACTCCTTCGAGCAGCACGTGTCCGCCGGCCAGCAACGCCATCAGCATCTGGTCAGTGACGTGCGACAAACCAACCACGACCTGTTCAACAGACTGCTGGGCGCGTTCTCGCAATTCGCGGACTTTGTCGGGAATTCCGTGGGTTTGCAAGTTATTCAATGTTGTCTCTCACAGACAAACGAAGAGTTGGATTCGCCGGCCCACACAGAGGGTGTTGCTCCATCCGGTGAACGTTTTTTGCAGGCTGCGGCAATTGACGTGATTCCTGCCTCGAAAGCTTAGCAGGATCGGTGCAGTGTTCGAGCAAACCGGCACAGGGAACCGGTAAACTCGGGAAATGTCCATGTCAAATTGGGCAGTGGAGGACCGGATACGCAGATTCAGCGATCTGCGAGTTCGAGGATGAGGATGTCCGGACCCTGTTTCTTGTCGCCCGACTCGGTATTATGTCGGAGTCGACACTGGGAATGCAGATTCCGCCCATGTTCCCGGATTTGGCGTCTTTGGGCAACGGCCGGGGCAGTCCCGCTGTGCACCTGCGCTGTGGACCTGCTCTGACAGCGGTAACAGATATTCGGATCTTGAACTGGAAATGGAATTGGCATGATCGCCGCAGGAAACGAAAGCAGTCCCGTCACCGATGCTGAAGAAGCAGCGCTGACAGCGGCAGATTTTGAATGGACAGCATTGATTCGATATGGTGCTGTTCCGCAGGTCGCCCGATTTGGCGGTCATGGCAACGTGCCGGATCGCGAGGCATCTGTTGTGGTCGAAACAGATCGCGGGACCGAGCTCGGGACCGCTTTGCACACCGATCGCACACCGGGAGGCGGCAACGCTGCCGCTGCACTGACTGGAAAGGTTCTTCGGCTCGCGGAAGCTGCTGACCTGGCGAAAGCGAACCAGTCTGCTGCCGAAGTCGAGCAGCAGTTCGACCAGTGGGTGCAGCGAGCTGCTGACTGGAGTCTGCAATTGCAGATCATTGATCTGGAACAGACGCTGGACGGCCAGCTGATTGTGTACGTACTGAACGATCGTGGCCCGGAGACAACACGACTTGCTCTGCTGGCGGCCGCAGCCGGTTCCGGTGTAATCCATGTGCAGCCTGTGGGACCTGATGGTATCGAACAGGGGGCCGGCGGCGGTGGCGGGTGCGGAGATTGTGGCTGCAGCCATTAGCCGTAACGAACTGAAGAAAATACCGCTGCGTCAGCGAAATACCGAACAAAGTTCGATGGTCGAGGCATGAATTCAGGGAGAATCGAGTGCGATTAAGTTGTCTGGTCCTGTCCGGTGTCCTCGGTGTGATGTTGTCTCTGGTGGGCTGCGAGAATTCAACTCCCCCGACGGACTCGCCGGAGCAGAGCCCGCGACCGCTGATCGCGCTGATTATGAAATCGCTGGCCAACGAGTTTTTTGCGACCATGGCGGAGGGGGCAGAGCAGCACGCAGCAGCGCATGTCACCGATTACGAGTTGATCGTCAACGGAATCCCGGACGAGACCGACTTAAGTGGTCAGGTGGCGCTGGTGGAACAGATGGTTGCTCGCGGCGTCGATGCAATTGTGATTGCCCCGGCTGATTCCCAGGCCCTGATTCCGGCCCTGCTGCGTGCTCAACAGTCCGGGATTGCTGTGATTAATATCGACAATCGACTGGATGCGGATTTACTTCTGGAGCAGCAGGCACGGATTCCCTTTGTCGGCCCGGACAATCGTTTGGGCGCGCAGCGGGTCGCGGAATTTCTTGCCGCTGCACTTCAAGCGGGCGATGAAGTCGGGATCCTCGAAGGGATCGAAACCTCCTTCAACGGTCAGCAGCGAAAGCTTGGTTTTGAGACGGCCATGGCGGCCGCTGAGATGAAAGTCGTCGCGACGCAGTCGGCGCAGTGGGAAATGGCGATTGCCAACCAGACCGCCACGGCAATGCTGAACGCTCACCCCCAGATCAAGGCGCTGCTTGCATGTAACGACAGTATGGCGTTGGGAGCCCTTGCTGCGGCGAAGGCTGCCGGCAGAGATGATCTCAGGATCATCGGCTTCGACAATATTGAGGCGGTGCGGCAGGCGGTCGCCGACGGGAGGGTACTGGCCACCGCTGATCAGCACGGTGACCAGCTTGCTGTATTCGGGATTGAGTATGCACTGGAAGCAATTCGTACCGGCAGCGTCGATCGTCTTGAAGATCGCGAGACAGCGGTTGATTTGATCACCGCGGAATCATTGCTGAATCGCTGACCGCGTGCGGCTGTCAGAATTTGCTGTTCGGATCACGTCTGCAGAATCTTTCCCCCGCCACTCTTGCAGTATTTTTTGCGGACAGCGTAAAATGCGTGAGCCGGGAAGTTTGCGGGGATGTGCTGTCAGGCGGCGTATCGGGCTCGTGGGGCTTTGCGTGGTACCCGTGTTGCGGGCTGTCGGGTCAGGTGCAGCGGTCACCAGTGAGGTCCTTCAGGTCTCCGGGGTGATCCGCGTTGACTGCCCTGGTTCCGACCTGAGTTTTCATGTGACTTCAGCAGCGATTACTGGTTTGGGTCGGTTGACCGGTGCAGCGTGATTCACGGATGCGGGATTTGCACAGGCCATGGTTGCAGCGGTCGCAGATTTCAGCAGGTGTGAAACGCAGTTATCAAACACGAAGTAACAGCACGGGCAGGAGGCCGACAGCGAGATGAGAATACCAGGCGGTCAACGGATTACGACGCGTCGTTCCACAGCTATCATCTGCTGGGCCGCAGTGGTCGCAGTAACAGCACTGCTGATTCGCGGACGTCAGTCCGGACTGATCGCGGGTTCTCAATGGGAGCCAGCGGCGATTTTGTTGTCGGCATTTGTCGCGGTCCTGTCATTGT
>JAFMMM010000497.1 GCA_017859815.1 Planctomycetota bacterium
TGGACCGGGCCTGGTGATGGGCGGGGCAGCAATTGGCGGGGGGAGTGGCTGACTGGTCCGGTTGTGACCGCTCGGTACGGCGGAGCATTATTGTGGCTGGCCACGTTCAGCGTCATTTTCCAGGTGATTTATAACGTCGAGATCAGTCGGTATACGTTGTACAGCGGCGAGCCAATTTTTAACGGCAAGTTTCGAATTGCACCTCATCCATTGTTTTGGGTTGTGTTCTATCTGATTCTGGACCTTGGTTCGTTTCTTCCATATCTGGCGTCGAATGCGGCCATTCCTCTGGCTGCGATGATTCGCGGGAAAATCCCCGACGCGAACGTACCGGAGGACGCTCGGTTGCTGACCCTGCTGGGGATTGGCATTTTTGTGTCCGTCTTTATTCCGCTGTGTCTGGGCGGCAAAGTCTACAACTCCATTCGCGCGATCATGACTTTCAAGCTGGTGTTCGTGCTGACATTCCTGCTGTTCCTCGCGGTGCGGTATTCGGAGTGGGAAACATGGAAGGAAATTGGAACCGGCTTCTTTCGAATTGGGAACGTACCGGTCGTTCCTGCTGAAGACCTGAATGCGAACGGGATTCAGGATCCGGGGGAAGAGCCTCACGGACCCAATGTCGAGAACGTTTTTTCTGCGTGGTTCAACGGCCGCAACATCGCGTTCGACCTTTCCCTGCTGGGTATTCTTGCATCCATGGTTGCAATCTCCGGGAATGGAGGTCTGACCAATACGCCGATCAGTTCCTTCACGCGTGACCAGGGTTGGGGGATGGGTAAGCACGTGGGTGCAATTCCCAGTATGGTCGGTGGACATGCCATTGAGCTGTCGCACTCCGGCAAAGTCTTCCATGTGAATGAATCGTCACTGGAACGGTGGAAGGGATGGGTTCGTCATGTCAGTCGCGAGCAGTACATGGTTTGGCTGCCGGCATGTTTTATCGGACTGGCGCTTCCCAGTATGTTGTCTGTGCAGTTCATGGAACGCGGCACAATTTTGAAGGACAAATGGCAGGCTGCTGCGATGACGGCCGGAAGTGTGCGTGACGTTGTCGGGCCTTCCTGGGGACAGAATTTTTGGTACCTCACCCTCTTCTGCGGATTCCTGATCCTCGGCAGCAGTATGGTGACCACTGCCGACGGCGTGCTGCGACGGTGGGTGGATGTCTTCTGGACCTCCAGCCGTCGCTTGCAGACCTGGGACACACGCCTGATTGGCCGTCTGTATTTTGGTGTGCTGTGTGTTTATATGGTCGGGGGAATTCTGATGCTGCTGCTCGTTCGCGGTGACACGCTGCTCGTGACTGCAACGGGTATGATGTATAATTACGCACTCGGTGTCAGCTGTCTGCATACGCTGGTGGTCAACTGCACTTTGCTGCCCAAGCCACTGCGGCCAAAGATTTGGCAGCGGATTGCACTGGTCTTCGGGGCTGTGTTCTTCCTGAGTATTGGCGGCATGGCGACTTATGCAGAATCCGGCAAGTTGATGGCAAAGATCCAGGAGACTTTCGGGTCTGCAGCTGACACCACGGAAGTTGCTCAGTGACGGCTATTCCGGAATCTGCAACGTCTGCGGGGGGCGGAGTCATCCGGACATGTGATTTCAGTGTCTCCGGCGTTCGTCTCGAGAATTTGCAGATTCGGGTTGGCTCGCGAGTGCTGTTGCAGAATGTCAGCACGGAATTCCAGCAGGGGCAGCTGACGCTGATCCTTGGATACAGCGGCGTTGGCAAATCATTGTTGCTCAGGATCCTTGCCGGCTTAGTTCCTGCCGATCACCCAACCATTCACAGTTCAGGAACAATTCGGTTTGGCATCTCCAACACGCTCGGTCTGACATCGGGATCTTCCGCTGCTGAATCAGTGGCCGTCAACAACTCCGCATTTGAGTCCGGGACCGGGTCGGATCGCGTTTCGGATCCGGGTTTACCGCCCGGCGAAACAGACTGCGATGTTGTGAATCCAGTTTCCGTCGTATTTCAGAATTTCGCTCTGTTTGACGAGTTGACTCCCGCCGAGAATATCAGGATCGCTGTTGATCATGCGGCAGTGGATCCGGCAGGGAAGCAGACAGGGCGTTTCGCTGAGGAACTGCTGGAACGGCTGGGGGTTCCGTCAGATCGTCCCGTGTCGGTGCTGAGCGGTGGTCAGCAGCAGCGACTCGCCATTGCTCGTGCAATTGCTCCCGGAACCGGGGTGGTGCTGTATGACGAGCCAACGTCCGGGCTTGATGCCGTGACCTCCGCTCGAACAGCACAGCTGATTCGGGAGACTCACGATCGGTATCAGCGGACATCGGTCATTGTCACTCACGATTACGAGAGACTGGCCCCAATTGCAGATCGTGTCCTGCTGCTGGATCACCGCAGTGGAACGCTGCGAGCATTGTCGGCGGAAGAACTGAAAGACCCGCTGGCAGTTCCCGGCGATCCACCGGAAGTGGAGGTGGGGCAGTTGCTGGGGAACGCGGGTGGTTTTCGTGCCAGTGAACTGCTGGTGGCGACAGGCCGGTTTGTGGAGGAGCTGCTGGTCTTGCCGCTGAGTATTCTGCCGCGCTGGAAGAGTGTTCGCTGGGGCATGCGATGGCTGGGCTTCTATCTCCGGCTTGTTGGCGGTTTTTCCGCTGTGGTCTACGTTGCCACTGCCTGCATGCTGCTGGGCTATGTTGCTCAGGATTTTGTGTTCCGATATTTGCCCTATCGGCAGTTCTCCGAGCCTCTACTGCTGGAAAATCTGCTGCATGCCACGGGGTTTTCGCTGTATCGGTTCCTGGTTCCCATTCTGGCCACTCTGTTGCTGGCTGCCCGTTCCGGTGCAGCTGTGACCGCCAACCTTGGAACGAAGGTGTATGGCGGGCAGCTGGATGCGCTGGTGAGTGTTGGAGCCGATCCGTCCCGAGTATTGAAGACCGGCGTACTGATTTCATTCATCGTGGCCGTGCCGATTCTGAGTCTGCTGGGTTACTTTGTTGCCGCGATCAGTGCAGGGCTGGCATTTCTGCTGGATCACGGCGAATTGGGGGTTGCATTCTGGGACGCCCACTTTCATCAGAATCTGGTAACGGCCAAAAGTTTCTTTTATGCGGGCACGGGCTGGCTGCTTTCCAAGCTGATTCTTTGCGGAGCGGGAACGGGAATCATTTCCTGGTTGCAGGGGACGGCACCGAAGCAGTCTGCGGCTGAAATCAGCCGAGCCGTCACAACAGCCATCCTCTGGTCAACGCTGTATGTGCTGCTGGTCCACTTCCTGTTTTCGTTGTTTGAGTTTGTACCGCAGGGCTAGCGATGGAGCAT
>JAFMMM010000498.1 GCA_017859815.1 Planctomycetota bacterium
GGCGGATCAGCCGTTGTGTCCGTGACAGTGTGAACCGTTTGCATCCAGGCATGGTGTGTTCTGACGGTCTCTGCCGCGAGAACCTGCTGTCTTCAGCGGTTTGGAGCTGAGCTGTGGTGGCGGGATACCTCCAGGATCGTGACTTCCGGCGAACATCGCCAACGTAAGTGGTGCAGTCCGCCAAGTCCTCTGGTGACGTGCATCCACAGGCTGCCCGCCCGGAACAGTCCGGAAGCATATCGCGGTCCATAGGTACTGGGACAGTAGACTGGTCCGAACATTGGCAGCACAACCTGGCCTCCATGCGTATGCCCTGACAGCATGAGATCGTAGCCCTGAGAAATGGCTGTGCTGATGTTGTCGGGAGTGTGGCTGATCAGAATTTTCAGACAGTCCGAATCCCGGGGCGGCGGCGTTGGCGTCTGATGCTGCCACGGGGATTCGTTTCCAGACAGCCAGACTGCCCCGGCTGGTGTCTCCAGGACCTGATGCCTGCCACCAAGATCAATCCAGCCGGCAGCCATCATCTTACGGCGGATTGCGTCTGGGGAAATTCTCCAGTCGTGATTGCCAAGGATGAAGGTGCCGGGAGCTTTGCTGAGCAATGGAGCCAGCAATTCGGCAAGCAGCGGAACCCGCTCGGAGTCATCGGTCAGGTCACCGGACAAAACAATGAGGTCAAAATCCAGCGTGGCACAGTAATTGAACACCTGCCGGTAGAAATCGGTGCCTGGAGTTCCGTCGAAGTGCAGGTCTGAGAGATGCAGAATTCGGAGTGGATGAGCCGATGGGTTTTCTGAAGCGGCATTTGCTGGAACGCAGACTGTCTTGCGGGTCAACTGCGGGCTCCAGATTTCATTCCAGGGGAACAGTTTACCCAGACCTTCGGGCTCTCCCCGGAAATCTGTTCCCTCGCGATCCCTGGGAAGCGGTATCGTATTCTTCTCGATGCAGCGCTCGAAACAGCGTTTGCCGGAAACCTGCCAGCGAATGGTCTGAATCAGCAGCAAGGCTGATCCGGAGCCGGTGATCAGCATCAGCGTCTGCATTAAAACGGACTGTTGCGAAAAGGCCGACGGGGTCAACTGGCCGTCGGTTCCTCGGTTCCAAAACAGGATCATCGCCACCGGCCAGGCGGAGATTCCGAGAAAGTGCAGCTTTCGCAGTGTTCGATGAACGTGATGGGACAGCCGAGCTGACGCGTGGGTACGGTTTACGAATGTGACCCAGTAGTACGTATTCCCGATAATGCTCAGGATCGCCAGCAGTATGGTTGTTGAGGAATTCAAGCTGGTTGGATTCATGAACGCGGTGCGGTCAATTCAGCGTTGCCAGGATTCCGCGGCGTTGTCTCGATGAAATTCCGAGGGAGCCGTCAGGAATCCTGCAGCACTGCGTTTTTGAGCAGAGGAATGAAGCTTGCCATTGCTCGAGCGCGATGGCTGATTCGGTGCTTGACTGTACTTCCCAATTCGGCAAATGTTCGATGGAATTCCGGGATCAGGAAGTAGGGGTCGTATCCAAAGCCTCCTCCGCCGGCTGCGACCGGCTGAATCACCCCCCGGCAGGTCCCTTCGCAAGCCGCTCGAATTGTTCCGTCTGGTGCCGATAACGCGATGCTGCACAGATATCCGGCTCCCCGTTTTTCCATCGGAACACCATCGAGTTCCTGAAGCAGCTTTTGGTTATTTCGCTCATCCGTGGCATCTTCACCGGCGTATCGAGCGGAATAGATTCCCGGAGCTCCCTGCAGAGCATCCACCTGTAGTCCGCTGTCTTCACCGATCACCCAGCGGTTGAGGTGTTGAGCGGTCTGAGTGGCTTTTTTTGCGGCGTTCTCGGCAAAAGTGGATCCATCTTCGACGACTTCCGGTACGTCGGGGAAAATGGTGACCGGGACAACAACGAAGCCGTGCGGGGCAAGGATTTCAGTGACTTCCTGCGCCTTTTTTCGGTTTCTGCTGGCAAGCACAATTTCAACCATGGCGAGCATTCCGACTGGTTTTGGCAGTTGTTCGAGGGACACATGGGCAGCTGCCGGCACAGCTGAGACATTTCGATTTCGGAATCGTGGGATGGGGCGGGTCAGCGGGTCATTTTTTCGAACAGGAGTCGCTGCTCTGTCATTGCGACGACCTTATCGTCCGGGTTCCCTCGTGCTTCCAGCAGAATCCAGCCGTCGTAGTCAATCCCGCGAAACAGGTTGAACAGGTCCTGGTAGGGATATTTGCTGTCTTCCAGTTCCCGGACATGGACGGTGTTGCCAAAACGAGGACTGACCAGGCCAAAGTTGTGCTGCAACCCTTCGCCCCGCAGGTCTTCTCCGTTGGAGTTCCAGCAGATCGTGGCATTGGGGTGGTCTGCCACCTCAAAGATGGCCTTCATCACCGGCAGTTCGCTGGTCCCTGATCCGTGGACTTCAACGCGAATTTCCTGCCCGTATTTCTGGCCGTAGGCAGCCACCTGATTGAGCGATTTGCCAATCTGCTCAATCGTCTTTTCACGTGGCACCCCTTTCACAAAGGCATTCGGTTTCACTTTGACACCGGAGCCGCCACAGTCGTGCATCAGTTGAATATAGCGTTTGGTTAATTCGATATTTGCTTCGAGTTTTGCGGGGTCATCTT
Source organism: Planctomycetota bacterium (assembly GCA_017859815.1). Classification (GTDB taxonomy): domain Bacteria; phylum Planctomycetota; class Planctomycetia; order Planctomycetales; family Planctomycetaceae; genus SXXK01. The sequence continues at coordinate 2,628 of JAFMMM010000498.1, forward strand.
CATGGTACTGAGCGTTGGATCCATATCCGACAAGCGTGACGGGACTGTCCTCAAAACGCTGGCGGACCTCCTTGCGGTCAGCCGCAGAAAGTGATGGCTCTACGCCATGCTTGTGCTGAGTCCGGACTTCGACACCCAGCAGTCCGGACGTTTCACAGGCGGTGATCAATTCCGGCAGAGCCAGATGCTGGCCCCAAAGATAAGTGACAAGACCGAACTTCATTCGGCTGGCCGGAAGCTGGCTTTCGTCGGCTTTGATTGATGGCAAGGGCAGGCCTGCTGCGACAGCAGCAGCTGTTCCCCCGAGAAACCGACGTCTTGAGAATCCCTGCATTGGTGAAGGTCCTGTGAAAAGTGGGTGGGGGTGAGCTAACCGCAAACGCTGGAAAAGTGAGGGAAAAAGTTGTTGGGATGTTGGTCCGAGCGAACCGCGAACCGCACAGACCGGCACAGCACCGCATCAATCTTCCATCACTTCTACTTCTTTGGCAGTGGATTTCTGATTCACCACGGCTTCGTATTTCTTCGTCAATTCCTGAACCATGTCCTTTGAGGTGCGACATTCGTCTTCGGACATGGTTTTGTCTTTCTCCGAAGTGTCCGCGTGTTTGTTAGCGTCGCGACGAATATTGCGGATGGAAATGCGAGCTTCTTCTGTCAGCTCCT
>JAFMMM010000499.1 GCA_017859815.1 Planctomycetota bacterium
CAGAAAACGGCGACGCAGGATTTCTCGAAGCTGCTGATTATTCACGAGTAATCGCCTCATCAAGGTTCAGCACCACGCACGCCAGATTAGTCCATGCTGCCACTTCCGCTGCTGACTGCCCGGCCATACCGTCAGCGCTGACGTCTGCGGCCCGGAGCAACGCATTCGCAGCATCCAGGTCACGTTTATAGACCGCCAGTTGCTCCCGTTGAATCTGTAACAATAACTGCTCTTCATCCGCCGTCGGATGTCGACTCAGCACAGCCCGAAAGACAAACTGAACCCGCTCTGCAGCCGACTGACTGGATTTGACAGAACAAATCGCCAACGCTCCCGCTGCCTGCACAAACAGCGGATCATTCATTAATGCCAAAGCCTGCAACGGAGTGTTGGTTCGCGGGCGACTGGCCGTGCAAATTTGACGACTGGGCGCATCGAAAATCAACAACGCCGGAAATGGTGCCGTCCGCTGCAGGTACGTGTACAGAGCGCGGCGTTGAGCCTTTCTGCCACGATCCTCCGGCCACGCTTTGCCGGAATTCGCTGCAAAGTAATTCGCCGGTTGGAATGGTCGCACGCCCGGGCCGCCGATCTCCGGGTTCAGCCGACCGCTGCTGAACAACGCCATGTCGCGAATTTCTTCAGCTGTCAGACGAAACCGTGGTGCACGACTGAGTAAACGGTTTGCCGGATCCTGTTCCGCAAAGCTGGCACGCACGACCGACTGCTGACGATAGGTCGCCGAAGTCACGATCAGATGAATCAGCTGCTTCGTGTCCCACCCACTGCGAACGAATTGACCTGCCAGCCAGTCCAGCAACTGCGGATGTGACGGGAACTCGCCCTGAGTCCCCAGGTCACCGGCCGTTCGCACCAGCCCCGTCCCAAATAACATCTTCCACAGATGATTGACGCGGACGCGAGCCACCAACGGGTTTTCGGAGCTGGTCAGCCAGTTCGCCAGATCCAAACGACTCTGCAAACGGTCTTCCGGCAACCGTCCCAGGACAGCGGGCACATTGGGGAAGACTTCTTTGCCCGGCTGAAGGAAATCACCGCGAGCTAAAATGAACGCAGGATTCCGCTCCGCCATTTCCTGCATCACCATCGTCGAGTGCTGCTGTTGCAGCTGCCGAATCTTCTCAGCCAAAGCAGCAACTGCCAGAAGTTCATCACGCAGATCGATCGCGGCTGCGCCATTCACACGCAACAAATAATGCTGCAGCATCCGTTGCCATTCCGCGTTGCTCCAGAATTCCTGGTCAAGTGCCGCGATCGCCGCCAAATCAATTGGGATCGATCGATATTGTGTCTCGATGGAGTATTTCCCGGATAACCACGCCCCAACGTCAGCACGCTGATCGCCGCTCAGTTCGCGGTCGTACACCAGAATCTCCGCGATCCGCGCGTCACAATTCTCCAACCCGGCATTATTTGCCCCGATGGTGATCGCCTGATTCGTATAGGCAGCCAACATCGGGCTGCCCTGCCCGCCTGCCTGACCGTTCAGTTCCAGTGCAACCTGACTACCCCCCGCCGGCTGGCTGACAAAGCCGACAGCACTGCTTCCCGAAGCCAGCAGTTGATTTCCCACCACATCGGCGGCGTAACCATTGAAGGATAACGTGGCCCGATCACCCGCTGTCCGCCAGAACGCACGCCGTTTCCCCTGAGCCTCATCGCCCCACATCACCAGCATCTGATGGTGCGTTGCCGCACCGAAGGAGACTGCAGCAACAATCGTGTAACCGTCCCGCAAGAATTCGCCGCCCTGCGGAGTCCGGAAAAAATCACTCTTGCCGTCGAGGCTCACAGCTGGACCTCCCCCGGGGAATCCGTCCCGTATCCATTGCGGCTGCCCCGTCGCTTTGGCGGTGCGGCGATAGTCCGAATGATCGATCCACGTGGAGACTTCTCTTGTCATTTCAGGAAACTGCCCCACATCCGGAATGCCGTCGGCATCCACGTCTGTTGCATCAAGACGCAGAACAAGGCCGTCATCCACGGTCAGCGTTTTCTGCACGCCCTGCTGTGCAACCGTCTGCACCCAGTTCAGCAATTCCGCTTTGAGATCGTCACGGTTCAGGACAGCCTGCCGCATCCGCTCTGCTAACCGTTCCTGACGAACTTCCAGTTCCGTCGTCAGACGCCCTGCTTCCCGCTCTCGGAGCGGTGAACTGGCCTTCATCGTTGGCGGCACCGGGATGCCATGATGGCCGTTCTCTCCACCACCGCCAGGCTCGCCAGCCACGCTGTTAAAGAAAGCGAGAAACTCGTAATACTCCTGATGCGAGATCGGGTCATACTTATGACTGTGGCATTGTGCACACCCGATTGTCAGACCGAGGAACGCCTGCCCGGTCGTATTCGCACGATCCACAGCATAGGCCACTCGAAATTCCTCCGGGTCGACCCCACCTTCTTCGTTAAATGGAGCGTTCCGGTGAAAGCCTGATGCCACCCGCTGCGATTGCGTCGCCCGCGGCATTAAATCCCCGGCAATCTGCTCTCGCGCGAACCGATCGAACGGCATGTTGCTGTTGAACGCATCGATCACCCAGTCGCGGTACAACCAGATCTCCCGGTGACTGTCGTTGTGATACCCGTTCGTGTCCCCGTATCTCGCCAGATCCAGCCAGAAGATGGCCAGTTTCTCTCCAAAATGTGGCGACTCCAGGAACCGCTGCACCAGTCGCTCGTAGGCATCAGCAGACTGGTCGGCCAGGAAGGCGTCCACCTCAGCCACAGTCGGCGGTAACCCACGCAGGTCGAATGATAACCGCCGAATTAACGCGGTCTTACCGGCTTCTGGAGACGGATCAAATCCCGCGTCCCGCAATCGTCTCCCAACAAAGTGATCAATCCGGTTGCGGTCCCAACTGTCGAACGTGGAGGCCGGGACTTCCGGAACCTGAACCGGCTGAAATGACCAGTGCTGCTGATATTCGGCACCTTCGCTGATCCATCGCTGCAAGATGTCACGTTCAGCTGCAGTCAGCGGTTTTTCGTGCTCCGGCGGCGGCATCAATTGATCCGGATCACTGCTGTCAATACGGCGTATCAGCTCACTGGTCGTCGGATCACCCGGCACAATCGCGATGCTTCCGGATTGCAGCTGTCCCGTCGCTGCAGTGCGTACATCAAAGCGCAAACCGACCTGTCGAGTCTGCTCGTCGGGCCCGTGGCAGGCAAAACACTTCTCCGCCAGAATCGGTCGAATCTCGCGGACGAAATCCACATCCCCGCAAACCGCGGTCGATCCGGTCACCGCTGCCACAAACACAGTG
>JAFMMM010000500.1 GCA_017859815.1 Planctomycetota bacterium
ATTCTGGACCTTGTTCTGGAACTTGCTGACGGGTCTGTTGTGGTCATCGATCACAAGAGTGCTGCAATTTCGCGAGAGAAGTGCACCGCGAAAGCCGCGCGTTACCTCGAACAGTTAGCTGCTTACGAAGACGTTCTGACGGCAGCAGGACACCGAGTGGAATCCTTGTGGATTCATTTTCCATTGGCGGGGTGTATGGCCCAACGCATCGACGAGCGGCCGCGATGAAATCGCCACTGGTCCCGGTCCGGCTGAGAGCCGGCTGAGAGCCGGTTTGTGCCTTCGGCGATTGGTGGAGTGCCGGGCCTGCTCGTTGGCAGCCCGGTGCCATCCACCCTTGTCGGTGCCATCCACTTCTGCCGGTGCCACCCACCTTTGCCGGTCCGGCTGAGAGCCGGCTTATGCCTTCGGCGATTGGCGGACTGCCCGCGTGGTTCGTTGACCACGCGGAACGCATCTCCCGGTGCCATCCACCGTCTGCGGTGCCACCCACCGTCTGCGGTGCCATCCACCGGGGAGTCGACAGGGTGCCTGGCACCCAATTCGGCCAGCGAGCCGGATATGCGGCTTCTCAGGGGCGGGCGGATCGCCTGCCGGTGCCACCCAGCGTGGATTGTCAACATGTCGCGTGGCAGGTGGTTTGGTCGGTGCTGTTGCTTTTTGACAACAAGCGGGAATCGAGGAGAGGAGTTGCGGTGGCTGGCACCTGGCGGATGAGTCACCGTTCAGATGCCAGGCCGTTTACCGGCGTGGCCGGAGTGCCGTCTTTCCGGGATCGACGGGCGACCGTCCGGGATGTCCTCCGGCGTAAGCCGGATTTGTGTTGGGTGTGAGCGGACACTCTGCGTGGGCAGGCGCTGGCTCCCTGAAATAGCGAGAGTCTTGCATTTGGGGCGAACCGCCGTCGTGTTGTTGGTGTCTTGTGTTGGGTTGTCTTGGGTTGTCTTGGGTTGGGTTGTCCAACGCGAATGGTTTGTGGTTTCTGCTGGACAGGTCGTTAGGGGTTTTGAGGGAGACCTTTATGTGCTTTCGGTATCGCTGCGTGGAATCGTTTCAAAGCAAAGTCACTCTGCATACGTCAGTCGAGTTGCCTCAGTTTCCGGAATCGAATCGCCGTCGTCGTCGCAGTGAGGTTTTTTCTCGGAACTTTCCGATTCGTCAGTACTCGCAGTCCATGGCACGGGCAAACCGTCGTTGTTTCCCGGTGGAGTCTGCTGCTGCCGTGGAGTTAATGGATCGATTTCTTCGGCTACTGGTTGTGGTTGAGGGGTTGGAGTGTGTCGCAGAGACCAATCGCTACTCACTGGAGCTGCAGTTATCGGAGTTTCATCAACCGGAGCTGGTGTGCGCGGAGGTGGCGGAATTAGTGCGTGCGTGTTTCTACCCGGACCGGCAGTTGATTCACGCTCCGCCGCAGGCTGATTCTCTGGAATGCGATGCGGATGTCGAATGAGTGGCTCTCAGTTCACTGGCCCGTCGGTTGGCGAACCGCTACAAGACCACCACGAACTCTGCATTCACGTCGTGCGAAGTGTCCAGTGTGACAATTTCGTTTTGCTGGCGGTGCAGACGTTTTTCGCGCTGGTTGCGGCTCGCCAGCGTGCTGCCTGGTTGGCTGCAGGTCTCCTGTGATCTTGAGGGTCTGCGATATCAGGACGGTGATGCTGTGAGAGAGTTGTCTGTGGAAGATTTTGGCTTGCGGTTTTGGATCTGGTTTGGGGTTATGCGTCAATTTTCAGGCCTGCTTGTTCTGCTCGTGGTGATCACCATCACGCCGCCACATGGTTTTGCTCAAGTCGACAGTTCGATTCGGCAACCGGATGTGCTGGTGTACGGTGCGACGCCGGCGGGCATTGCAGCAGCGATTTCTGCCGCCGCCAATAGTCAGCTGGTTCTACTGGTGGAACCGACCTCGCGGATCGGAGGAATGACGACTCACGGTCTGTCCCATGCGGATTTTCATAGTTTCGAATCACTGAATGGAACGTTCTTGAAATTCAGTCAGCGTGTGCTCAGTTATTATCGCACAACTTACGGGGCGGATTCGGAACAGGTCCAGGACTGCTGGCGAGGGACTCACGGAGAACCATCGGTCAACCTGATGATTCTGCGTCAGTTGTTAGCGGAATCTTCCTCGGTGATGGTCATGACAGACCGTACGCTGCTGGATGTGACGGTGAGTGGCGGACGCATCGAACGGGTCAGGCTGCAGCACGATGTGGAGCCGCTCGTTGAGATCCGACCAGGCATGGTGATTGACGCCAGTTATGAGGGCGACCTGATGGCTGCCGCTGGCGTCCCTTATGCGGTGGGGCGTGAAGCGCGGGCGGCATATTCCGAGTCCTTAGCCCCGGACACGGCCGACGATCAGTTGCAGGGTTATAATTTTCGGTTTTGTATGACTCAGGATCCGACCAATCGAGTCGAGATCCCGATGCCTGATGATTATGTGCGAGACGATTATGCGGCGTTGATTCCGCTGATCGAGGCCAACAAATTTCGTTCGGCATTTGGATATCCCGGCAGACCGTTCATTTTGAAGGCTCATTTACCGGCATTACCGAATGGTAAACGCGACATCAATGACGTGTCCCGTGGTTTGGTGCGGTTGTCCTTGCCCGGACACAATCGGGAGTATGCCGAGGGTTCGCCGGAGACGAGGCGACAGATTGAGCGCCGGCATTTGCAATGGCAACTGGGACTCATTTACTTTCTGCAGACGGATTCTGCAGTTCCTGCAGACTTCCGAGCGGAGGCGGCCACGTGGGGATTGTGCCGCGATGAGTTTGAGCAGACGGGGCATCTGCCAACGCAGATTTATGTGCGGGAAGCGCGGCGGATGCGGGGACAACGCGTCTTCACACAGGCTGACACGCGGTACGCTCTGGGCGATGCCAGAGCAGTTCTGCATCGGGATTCCATTGCGGTGGGAGAGTACAGCCACAACTGTCATGGAACGGAGCATGAAGGGCCATTGATCGGCGGCAGGCACACGGGCGAATTCTACCAGGGTGTAGCTCCGTATCAGATTCCCTATGGTACGCTTGTGCCTGCGGAAATTTCCAATTTGCTGGTTCCTGTCGCCTGCAGCGCGAGTCACGTGGGTTTCTGCGCGTTGCGACTGGAGCCGATCTGGATGTCGCTTGGTGATGCCGCCGGTATGGCCGCCGTGTTGGCATTGCAGAACAAACAGCGGGTCCAGGAAGTCAGCGTGACGCAACTGCAGCAACTTCTGTGGAAAAGCGGCGGGGCGACCATTCATGTGAGCGATATCCCACCGGGCCAC
>JAFMMM010000501.1 GCA_017859815.1 Planctomycetota bacterium
CAATGCCGAAGCTCGCCGTTTGCTGGCCAGCCTCGATGCCGGATCGACGCCTCCCGTTCCACCAAACGAACCAGCCACGATGCTGGCCGAAGCGGACTCAGCGTCTGGTGAACCTGTGACTGAAGAACTGGTGACGGTCGAGACTTCGACGGAGGAGGAGGAGTCACACGGCAGCGATGAATCGACTCCTGTCAAGGCTGCAAGCGTTTCCAAAAGTGAGCCGCTTGAGGTTGAGTTGATCGGCGAAGAGGCGATTTCCGCCCCGCCTGCTGCGGAAGTTCCAACCCTGGCTGTTGAGGCTGAGGCAGCGGAACCAGTTGGTGATGTTGACACCGTTGTGTCTGTGGAAGTTGTGGAGACGAGCGAGGAAGAGCTGCCGGCACCGCTTGCCTTCAGCTTCAGTGATGCTGCCGAATCGCCGGCCGCACCGACGCCGGCCGAACTGCCACCTCCCGTGGCAAAGGCTGACGCCACTGCAGCAACGGCAGACGACGATCTCTTCAGTGCTGCAGGCACAGAATCGGAATCGGTCAGTGCCGCTGAAGAAGCATCAACGCCTGCTGCAAAGGTTCATGAATTGCCTGCCGCTGAGGCAGTCGCAGCGGTGCCAGCACCAGCTGAAGATTTCTTCTCTGAGCCGGTTGTTGTTCCTGAGCCTGCTGACACAGCTGTCAGTGAAGTCGCAGAAGCTGTCAGTGAGGACACAGAAGCTGTCAGTGAAGAATTGACTGTCGCTGAGCCGAGACCGAGCGTAACCGCTGAAGAGGCGAACTGGCAGAAGTCAGAATCGCTCGGTCGAGTGCTTGAGCTTGCAGCATTCCCGGAAGAACACAGCAGGGAATTGATCGACGTGCTGCGTCACGGTGACAGCATGGAGGCTCGCTGTCTCGCGGCTGCACTGCTGGGCGAGTGTCCACGCGAAGATTATGCAGTGGGTGACGCCCTGAAAGAGGTTGCCGAATCAACTTCCGACATGGGGTTGCTGCTGGCAACTGCTGACTCACAGCTGAATCGGCGCGAGCTGGGAGCTGATGTTGCCAGACGACTGATCGGGATCCTTCCGGACAGTGAACCTGCCACCCAGGTTCAGCTGATCACAATGCTGCGAAACTTCCATGGAACTGAATGCAGCGAGGAAAGCATGGCAGCTTTGACATCTCTGCTGTCAGCGGGTGATGAGCAGGTGCGGACGGCTGTCGCTCTGACGATGGCTGATTTTTCGGATCACCCTCAGGAGAGTCTGGACCGGCTTCGCCGTCTGAGCAAAGAGGATTCCAGTGCGATGGTGAGAGAAGCGGCAGCTGTTTCGTTGTCAAGGCTGGAGAATCGTTGAGAACGATCGGGCGAGCTTTGAACCGAAGCTGCTCGAATCAGGCGGATTCAATCACAGCGCGGTTCGGTGTTGACCGAGCCCGTACTAAATAGCTCGCAGCACGCTGCTGTGGGATCAAACAGGGGGAGAACAGTTCAATGGTCAGACGATCAGCAAAGATGCTGTTGGCTCTGATGTTTCTTTCGGCGGCCGGCTGTAGTGCGATCAATGACTACTGCCTGAAGACGGAGACGGGCCTGCGGAATTCCATTCTGGCTCAGAAGGCCTGGGGGGAGTGGTCGTGGTGTTACGAAGAGCTGGACCGTCCATGGGATTTCGCCCTCGGATTCAAGGCAGGATACCGCGATATCCTGGGAGGGGGGAATGGTTGCCAGCCAACTCTGCCTCCCCGGGAATACTGGAAGCCCGCTTACGAGACGCCAGCCGGACGACAGCGAATTAACGCGTGGTTTGACGGCTTCTCACACGGAGCTTTGGCCGCTCAGCAGGATGGCATGTCCGGAATGGGTGAGTTGCCGATTTCGCCCACAGCGCGTCACAACCTGATGTCAGCTCGATCGACGGTCAATCCTGACTGTTTTGATTCGGAGAGTCCGGGGCCGGCAGGAAGTGGGTCTGTTTTACCGGCCCCTGATGCAGGCATGTCACTTGGTGGAGTGGAGACTCCGGACAGTGTGGAGATCCCCACCATCCCTGATTTCCCACCGCCAAGACCAGTGGACTCTGCAAGTGCGGACAGCTACGACAGAAACTGAAGTCCGGTGCCGCCCGCCCCTGGTGGCGGGGTTGCCACAACAGAGATCATCAGCATCCGGAGCAAAGTGTTCCGGCTGAAATACAGAACAGAGGAGTGAGCAATGTTCATTACAGCTGCACGAGGGAGCAGACGACGGGGATTCACCCGGGACCGCAGTATGATCCTGCCGGTCGCCGTCACCCTGTGTTGTTTGCTGCAGACAGGGTGTATGAAGGATCGCTACATCGATGCGATACCAGTCGCCCGGGTGCCTCGTGAGATTCTGCAGATCAATCGACGAGATGATCTGAAAGACATCTCGCTGTTGCGGCTGCGACAGGATCCACCGGAAAACTACATGCTGGGGCCTGGTGATACTCTCGGTGTCTGGGTTCGCGGGGTGCATGGCACAGATGACCAGTCACCGCCAATTTATTACCCCGAGGATGGAAACCGACCGCCGGCAGTTGGTATTCCGACTCCCGTGCGAGAGGACGGAACAATCACCCTGCCCATCATTGAACCGATCAATGTTGAAGGCATGTCAATTGTTCAGGCAACCAATGCGATTCGCATGGCCTATATCTATCCGGAGCCCATCATTCGCGAGGGTGAGGAAAGCGTCGAGGTTTCACTGATCAAGCAGCGTAAGACCCGCGTGATGGTGATTCGTGAAGAGTCCGGCGGGGTTGAAGGAGTGTCAAAGCGAGGTACGGGGCAGATTATTGACCTGCCTGCTTACGAGAACGACGTGCTGCGGGCTTTGTCAATGACCGGCGGGATGCCCGGAACAGATGCTCGTAATGAGATCATGATCTACCGCGGGCTGTACCAGGCCGGCATTGATGCCGACGCCGTTCTGGAACAGTTCTGCCATGATGACTGTGATGACAAGTGCTTCTGCAACGAAGCTCCACTGCCCGATCCTCCCAGCGTCACGCGAATTCCGCTGCGATACGATCCCATGAATCCTCCGCAGTTTGATCAGGCGGATGTCATTCTGGAAGAAGGCGACATTGTCATCATCCGCAGCCGTGATGAAGAGACATTCTTCACAGCTGGTGTGCTCGGCGGTGGTGAGTATCCACTGCCTCGAGACAAGGACCTCGACATCCTTGGAGCAATCGCGATGATCGGCGGTCCGCTGGGTGAGAGCGGAACCGGAGTTGGCGCTCTTGCCAGTGGCGGTGGCGGTGGCGGTCGTGGTGGAGGCG
>JAFMMM010000010.1 GCA_017859815.1 Planctomycetota bacterium
TTCAGGATCCGCATGCGGTGGCCTCGGAGCGACTGTACGACCTGCTGGTTACGGCCGTTGCCTGCTGCCGGGACATCTGCTGAGGCGGCTGTTTATGTCTGCTGTTCTTTCTGCATTGCTGCTGTGTAACGGCGCGTTGCAAAAGCACGCCAGCAGAACAGCATGAACAATGCCGGTTTGGGGAACAGCAGGCGGGACCACAGGCCCCGTAAGCCACCGTGATGTTCGAACTCGATATGTTCGTGGACTTCGGTCGTCGAGTCATCCAACGCGCGAAATGTGTGGCAATGAGCCCACTCTTTCATCGGACCTTTGATCTGCACGTCCGTGAAAGTCTCTAGCGAAACATCCTGATGCCTGGCTGTCCAGCGAACCGGAATTGGGCCCATCCACATGGTGAAGTCGCCGATGGACCCGTCTGCAAGCGGATCGAACCGATGCACCTGCATGATCATCAGGGGAGGAGTCAGTTTTCGGAGAATTCCCTGCTGGAAGTGGAAGTCCGAAACAACTTTTAACGGTGCACTAACTTTGAATCGGAACTCAAAGACTGCCATGAGGATGACTTCTGCGGAATGTGCGGAATCTCTGCCGTGGTGCCGCAGAGAGTCAGAAGGACGGTACGACCGGTAAAGCCGCTTCAGCAGCGTCGGTGCTTGTTTCGCTGCTGCCCAACGTCGTCAGGGTTGCGGGCGGAATGTCTCCTGTCTGCGCGGACGAAACAGGGGCGGCCGAAAAGGCCGGATCCGGCGATGGCGGAGCTGCCTGCCCGGAGGAAACCGGGGCAAACTCTGCCGGGCCTGGCTGGGTGACGGTCGGTTCTGAAAACTGGATCTGCCGGGCCGGGGGAGCGGACTGAATTTCCGGAGTCGTCTCTGAGACGATTCGCCATGGACCGGGAGGCGGTGTCGTAAATCCGGGGGATCCGGGGAATGGTGAGCCTGCTCCCGGTATCTGCTGAAATGCCCCGGCGGTTTGCACCGGGAAATTCATGCCCGGCGGCATTGTCGCGTTCGGCGTCGGCCAGTTCTGCATGGCTGGATTCTGCTGCATCGCCGGGGTCTGAGGAAATGCCGGTCCATTCATGGCCGTCGTTGCCTGTGCAGAGGGATTGTATCCGGCGGGTGTGACTCCTGGGGGCAACGAAGCTGCTCGGGTTGCAGCGGCAAGCCGCGAATGAACCTCCGTCTGATTCCAGTCGCTTCGCAGCGACTGCTGGTACATCCCAGTCGCAAGATCGGAACGTCCGGTGGCTTCGTAGAGAGAGCCCATTTCCGCCAGTGCGATTGGATCGCCGGGGTTGACCTGCAGAGCCTTCTCAAGAGATCCCTGGGCCTGTTGAATCCGCCCCGACTGTCGATGGAGACGAGCAATTTCAATCTGGGGCTCGGAGTTGTAGGGCTGAGAATCGGCCCAAGTGGACAGCATCGCCTGCGCTTCGTCACCGCGTCCCTGGGCCTGCATTAATTCTGCGAGTCCACGATAGGACGGCTGGTGTGACGGTGCGGCTGTCAGTGCCTGGCGGAAGAGTGACTCTGCAGCATGGTCATTGCCCATTTTCAGCTGCACACGTGCGTAATTCGCCATGTAATCCGGGTTGCCGGGATCACTGCTGAGAGCACGCTGAAATTCATCGGCCGCCGCGTGGTAATTCCCACGTTCGTAGTAGCCCATACCGGACCGATTGGAGACGTTCCCAAGCATTGTATTACACCCGCTGAACATGCAGGTTCCTGCCAGAAGCACAGCGCTGCAGGAGATCAGATTCAGGTGGTTCGTAACCATGACAGGAGACCCTGATGAGAGGAGCGTTGAGAGTCAGGATGCAGAGTCGTTTTCAAAGCGTTGAGTGGAAGACAGACGCTGCGGGAGGTGAGAAAGGAGGTCGGAGGAGAAGTCCAACCTGAAGAAAGGATTGCCGGTTTGCTGAAGCCACCGGACTTAAGAAGAGTCATGAAGAATAAGCGGGTTTTGTCTTCTTAGGCAATGGCGGTTTGGGGATTTCCGGAGTGTCATCGCCGGTCGGATCCGGCGATCGGCAGTTTTTGCCGCACGGTGGGGGAGAGGGGAAATGCCGCTCCGGACGGGGAAGGTAAATCAGCGTTGGAATGATCGACGGCAATCGGAAAAACAATGGTTTAGGCAGTCCTCGCAGCTTTCTCCGGTTCTGCGGTTTATTCCGTTACCATCGTCTGCACTGGATCGGCGAGTGACGAATGACGATATCCCACATATGGAACAGGACTCCGGATCATCGCAGGCTCTTCAGGAACAGTGTCTGGCACTGCTCACGGCCTATTCAGTCAGGGACGTCGCGTTGCGGGCGAACAAAGACGAATACGATGGCTGGCTTGATCGGGTCTGCGAGCTTGAATCAATCAATACTGAACAGATTTCCACTCTGCACGGCTTGCTGATTGCCGAGGGGTGTTTGAAATTTGAGTTCCGCGGACGGAGTCGCGGCCTGCAGTATCAGCTGGCAAATGCGGGTCGACAAGTGGTTGCTCGCGGACGATTTGAGCCCCTTGACGCGGCTGATCGTGCGGAGTCCAGCGACGCGGGCGAATCACAGCGGCTTTCCGCCTGAGCGGACCATTTGCAGTCGTTCTGCGGGTTATTTCGTCTCTGCCGATGAGTGCGATCAGGGGGCTGAAATCGGCCGCGCTTTGCCGACTCAACCATTTACTTTCACGGTTCGATAACGATTCTGTTGGAGGGCGCGAAGTTTTTTCTGCGCCCCCAGTCTGCAGCAGGTGTTTTCAGCCGGAGTATCGAGAGTATGGTGGAAGTCACACAGAAGCAACCGCCTGAACTTAGCAGACTGAAACTTCAACTCCATCGGCAAATGGTGGATTTGGTGGACTTCAGTCGGGCTGAAACGCTGACAGAGGATGATCTTCGCAGTCAGTTGCGATCTCTTGCGGACTACCTTTGTACGAAGAACGCGGGATCGATTCCGGCGACTCAGCGCGAGACGCTGATTGCCGAGTTGATGGACGAAATCTACGGATTCGGTCCCATCGAATCCCTGATGGTGGATCCGGAAGTCACAGACATTCTGATCAACGGTAGTGACCGGATTCTGGTGGAGCGACGCGGTCGGCTGCACGAAACTGACTTCACCTTTGCCGACGATTCTCACCTGCTGCAGTTCATTCACCGTCTGGTTGGGCGAGCGGGCCGGCGAATCGACGAAGCCAATCCGATGGTTGACGCTCGTCTGCCGGACGGATCGCGATTCAATGCGGTGATTCCGCCGCTTGCAGTTGGGGGACCAACGGTTTCCATTCGTCGGTTTGGCAACAAGCGTCTGGAGATCGAGAACCTGATTCAGAGTGGATCACTCGCACCCGAAATGGCGGACTTTCTGGTGCTGGCGGTTCAGGGCCGTATGAATGTTGTGGTCAGCGGCGGAACCGGTGCGGGTAAGACGACATTGCTCAACTGTGTCAGCCGTTACATTCCTGATTCTGAACGTGTTGTGACAATCGAAGAGACCGCAGAATTGAAGTTGCAGCAGCGCGACGTGGTGTCTTTGGAGACGCGGCTTCCGAACCTGGAGGGGCGCGGTGCGGTAACTCAGCGTGACCTGTTGCGAAATGCACTGCGAATGCGACCTGACCGCATCATCGTTGGGGAAGCGCGTGGTGCAGAAGTGTTGGAAATGCTGCAGGCGATGAACACCGGTCACGATGGTTCCATGAGTACTCTGCATGCGAATGATGCCCGAGAGACACTGGACCGTCTGGAGTTGATGATTGCATTGTCTGGTGCCGAACTGCCGTCAAACATCGCTCGTCAGTACATCTGCAATGCGGTTGATCTGGTGATTCACGTGACACGGCAGCAGTCCGGTCATCGTGTGGTCACACGAATCTCTGAGGTGACCGGGCTGAAGGATGGTGAATGGTGCATCGATGACGTTTTCGTCTATCGCATGACAGGCGAAGTTCAGGACGGACGTCCTGCGGGATCCTTCTTTGCGACCGGCTACCAGCCGGTCGCTTTGCGCCGCCTCGCCATGGGGGGGATGAATACTGATCAGTTCCGATCATTGTTCGAGGCCCGCGAACTCAGCAGCGTCAATCCGGGGTGAGAGCGGGAAACTGCCGCGGAGTTTTCGTCACGGGACACTTTGCCGATCAGTTCTGATCCGGCAGGAAATGTTACAGAAGAAACTGGACCAGATTCATGAGTGTTCCTGCCAAAGTCCTGCAGTCAATTGAGCGTCGACCGGAGTTTGCCGACATTCTTCGGGAAGATGAAGGATTCAGCACTGGCGAGCAGGGCACGGCCGAGAGTGCGGTGAACAACTGGTTTGACAAGCTTGTGCAGCAGTCGGGGCTGGACATCACCGGTCCGGTCCTGCTGGGGTTGTGCATGTTCATGGCCATCTTTTTTGGCGGTCCGGTGTTTCTGCTGCTCGACATGCCTCTGCCTGCCCTGGTTTTTGCGATGGTTGGTGCCATCGTGCCACTGGTTGTTGTGTCCTTCTTCCGAAGTCGTCGACAAAGCCAGATTATGGAGCAGCTTCCTCTGGTTGCGGAAGAGATGGCGCGTTTCGCAAGGACAGGCCGGAACCTCGAAGACGCATTTACAGCTGTGGCACTTGACACTCCTGCTCCGCTGGGAAAAGAGCTGTTGACCTGTGTTCGGCGTACGGAAATGGGTCTTGATATCGCCTCTGCGGTGAAAGACCTGCCGGAAACGACGGGTGTTTCCACGCTGGCAATGCTGACCTCCGCGATCGGTGTGAATCAGGAGACAGGTGGTGACCTGATTCAGGTCCTGGAACGACTGTCGACGGCTGTTCGAGACCGCCTGCATTTTGTTTCCCGCCAGCGTTCGGCGACGATTTCCAGCCGCCTTGTCGCAGGAATGATGTTGTTGATTCCATTTTTCGTGATTGGGTTTTTCATGTCACGAGATGTCAATTATATGAATCAGCTGCTGTCATCAGAGTCCGGACGGTATTCGTTCTGGACCGGAGTGGTTCTGCAGGTCCTGGGGGCACTGATTGTGGTACGAATTCTCAGACGGACCAGTCGGTTCTGATCAGGCCACGCTGCGGTTGATTCATTTGGCGTTTGGAGTGGAGAGAACAGATGAGTGCAGGTGACGGCAGCAGAGCGGCAACAAGCTGGGAAGAACGAAAGCTCTTCCGGGATCTGAGTGCGATCCTGCCTGACGAAATGAGCAAGCGTGCTGCCGAAATCCCGGAAGACCTCCCCATCCCGCCGGACCAGTTCGTCTTTGGGCCACTGACAACGGCGATGTCGCAGATGATCCCGGAAAGTGCGTCGCGTAAGCAGGAACAGATCGAGCTGCTTTCGGCTGCCGGCTATCTGTCGCGCGCTGCCTGGCAAAATCTGGCTGCGATTCGCTTTATGTGTACGTTTCTGTCCCTGATGCTGACGGGAGCGTTACTGATCCTGTCGCCACCGGCGCTCGAACCTTATTTCATGGGGGCATTGCTGATCGTACCCGTGGTCGTGTGGGCAATTCCGCCGCTGCTTGTCAGTTCATGGGCCAATGAGCGACGAGCTCTGATCGAGACGGGTGTGCCCGATGTTCTCGACATGCTGAACATGTGCATCAGTCAGGGGCTGACGCTGCAACAGGCACTGCGAAGAATCACTCCGGAAGTTAAGGCGATCCATCCGCAGCTGCACTCAGAACTGACAATTGTGCAACGGCAGGCTGAACTGGGTGATATACAACGGGCACTGCACGCGTTCAGTATGCGCGTTGGGTCTCAGGAGGTGACGTCGTTCACATCGCTGCTGATTCAGGCGGAATCGACGGGCACGTCTCTGGCTCATGCACTTCGCGAATACAGCGACAGTATTCGTTCAACGCTCCGGGAACGTGCGGACGCTCGGGCCAATTCAGCCTCATTCCAGTTGCTGTTCCCGGTCACTCTGCTGTTGATGCCGTCCATCTTTATGTTCCTGCTGGGGCCTGCAATCATCCGAATCTCTGACTTCTACGGGGAAGATGGCACCGGACTGCAGCAGGGGCGACAGCAATCTCTGCAGGCTCTGGAACGATAATCGGTCGCTGACTGACTGGTGTCCACGAATCACTGCCAGCCGCGGTTGCTGACTGCCGGCTGGTGGTGAGAAACGCGAGCAGCATCTGCAGCCGGACAAACTCTTTCTGCGAATGGTCTCGTTCACGCGCAAGCCTGCTGGGGTTGTTCACTGGTCGTGCCTTATTTCGATGATGCCGGACGGATCAGAGTCCGCTGTTGCCGAAACACATCACAAGGTGCCAAATCACAACATCCCCCCGCGACGTGCGGATGTCGAGCCGTCGGGCTTTGTCTGTTCAATGCGGTTACGACGGGAAGTTGAACACGCTCGAATGAGCCGCTGAACAGCCTGGGCGTGTTGCCCGAAATCAACACATCATGAGGACCGCAACAGCAGGCTGCCGTCTTCACTGCGGCCTTGAAAACTCAGCACCCCAGGGCTTCGGCGAGCATGAAGATTGCTTCCTGTCCGTTCGCCGCGCCGCGTTCTGTCTCTGAATCGCATGGGACAGAGATTCCAACGGATTCCAAACTGAATCCCGGGAGCATCTTTGCAGACGGTAGGGTTTGGAAAGGTGATGGGATGAATCAGTACGCTGTCGAACTGAATCAGGTTCGTCGTACTTATGGAAGCCGCACTGCGGTGGACTCACTGAATCTGCAGATCCCCAGGGGCACCGTTTGCGGGTTCATTGGTCCTAATGGCTCAGGGAAAACAACCACCATTCGGATGATTCTGAGGATCATTCGACCGGATTCCGGACGGATCTGTGTACTGGGTGATGATCATGGAGTCGCTGCAAATGATAAGGTCGGATATCTGCCGGAAGAACGCGGTTTGTATCGCCGCATGAAGGTGCGCACGTTGCTGCGATATTTCGCGCAACTGAAGCATGTCCGCCAGTATGACCGAGAGATTGACTACTGGTTAAATCGTCTTGGTGCAGCGGATTGGGGCGATCGTCGAATCGACTCGCTTTCGAAGGGGATGTGCCAGAAAGTGCAGTTCATCGCTGCCGTCATTTCGCGGCCGCAACTGCTGATTCTGGATGAGCCATTCAGTGGACTCGACCCCGTCAGTACACAGCTGCTGACGGAGGCGATCGGGGAAATTCGGGATCGGGGCACATCGATCATCTTCTCGACTCACGATATGAACACGGCGGAACGTTTGTGCGAACGAATCGTGATGATCTTTCGCGGCAAAAAAGTGCTTGATGGTACTCCGGATGAAATTCGCAGGCTGCACCCATCCCACGAAATACGTGTCCGTACCACTCTCACCGGAACACTCCCGGATCGTCTGGAAGGGGTCAGCGCAATTCGACAGGATGGCGAATTCAGTCATCTTGATCTGGAGTCAGGGGTCAGGCCCGGTGATGTTCTAAGACAGATTTCTGAGCAGACCGAACTGGAGCACTTTGAGCTGCTGCACCCGTCACTGAACCGGATCTTTCTGCGCATTGCCGGGAACGACTGTGGTGGAGAATTCGTTGGTGATCAATTGTCGGATGCTGACAGGATGCTTGTTGAAGTGAAACCCGCGGGGGTCCCGGTGCATGCTGCAGTGAATCGGCGGCCGCAAAAAGAGCAGCCAGCGTTATCTCAAAGGGTGAAATGATGCGGCGAATTCTGACTATTGCACGGCGAGAGTACTCAGCGCTGGTAGCTACAAGAGCATTTGTGATTGGGCTTTGTGTGACACCTGTCCTGGTGCTCGGCGGGATTCTGATTCCGGCGATCAGCCGGGCTGCATCGCAGCAGGTCTGCCAGGTGGCTGTCGTGGACCATACCGGAAAACTTGTGACCGCACTTCAGCGCGAGTTGGTGGCAGATGAGCAGACCAGCTCAGCAGACTGGGGGCCCAATAAAGTCCGTGTCGATCAGTCAGAGCCTCTGTTTGAGCTGGAAGTCGTTGACTCAGAGACATTCAACGATGAACAGCGACTTGCCCTGTCTGATCGAATTCGCTGCGGAGACCTCTACGGTTTTCTGGAAATCCCGGCCGCTGTCCTGAACAACGATCCTGCGCAAAGTTCTGTGCAGCCATTGTGGATTTCTGACGTCACGATGCTGTCCCGATATGGTCGGCGGCTGTCGGCTGTCCTGTCTGACGCAATCGGAATGGAAATGCTTGCGAGGGAGCTGGACACGGCGGAACTGGCCTTCGTGCGAGACCACAGCGCAGCGGAGACCAGTCTTGAAATTCGTTCGCCTTACATCCGGGATGCAGCGGGGGAAATCAGAGCGGGAGATCGGAAGAACGCATTTTCGTCGGTGATTGTTCCGCTGGTTCTGCTGCTGGTGATGTTTCTTGTTGTGATGCTTTCGGCACAGCCAATGGTGGACAGTGTGCTGGAGGAAAAGACGCTGCGAATTTCCGAATTACTGCTCGGCTCAGCCACTGCCCGACAACTGATGATCGGCAAACTTCTCGGGAATGTTGCCGGGTCTCTGACAATCCTGTTGGTTTATCTGGTGAGCGGATATCTGGTTGCCCTGGCTGCTCATCCGGCAGCAATTCCGGATGCCGGAATTCTGGCGTGGTATCTGTTCTTCCAGATCCTCGCAGTTCTGCTGTTCAGTGCCGTTTTCATGTGTGTTGCCGCATCCGTGACACAGATGCGAGAAGCCCAGTGTTTACTGATGCCGGTCTGGGGGTTGATCATGTTGCCGATGTTTTTATTGCTGCCGATTCTGGAAGAACCCAACAGCATGCTGGCAACTACGTTGAGTTACCTGCCTCCCGCCGCTCCGATGGTGATGACCATCAGGATGACATCGGGCACACCAATTTCGCCTTACGCTTTGTCCGGCAGCGTGGTTGCAATGGTTGCCGGGACTGTCCTGTGTGTCGTTGCCGCGGCACGGATTTATCGCGGCGGGTTGCTGCATCAGGGGCAGGCTGTCATGGCCGGAGATGTGCTGCGATGGCTGCTGCAAACCGATGACACGCAGTGATACGCAATCAGTTCCTGTTTCGGTCCTGGCGCAGCCTCTGCCCGGCTGCTGCACGTCGCACCAGTTCATCGCCAAGAACGCCCAGCAGGATCACTGCGCCGATGATGGTATATTCCAGTGACTGTGGAATCCGCAACAGCATGATCAGGTTGTAAAGCACCATCATGACGGCCGTGCCGATTACGACTCCCGGTATGGACCCTTCTCCGCCACGAAGGCTGCAGCCTCCCAAAACTGCCGCAGCAATCGCGTAGAGCTCAAAAGAGTTTCCGAAACTTGACGGTGAGATGGAGCTGAATTCAATGGCAAACAGCATTCCCGAGATTCCTGCCATCACGGAGCAGATCACGTAGGCAAGAATTGTGACACGCTGTGTATTGATCCCACTGAAGCGAGCGGCTTCTTCGCTGCGCCCGAGAGCCAGCAGATAGCGTCCCCAGATCGTGCGGGTCAGGAATACCGAAGCCACAGTGGCCAGACCGAGCAGAAGGAAGAAGGGGATCGGGATCCCGAACAGAACTTCATCCCCACGCAGCAACACTGGCAATCGCCCGGATGCAACAGGTCCGAGTACTTCTTGCAGTTCTCCAAAGCCGGCAGGATTGTCACCGGTCAGCCAGCGCGAAATTCCTCGATACATCAGCAGCCCGCAAAGCGTCACAACGAATGGCTGCAGTTTCAGTCGAGTGATCAGCAGCCCATGAGTCAGACCAACAGCCGCGGTAATTGCAATGACACAGAGGACAGCGAGCGGAATGGGCATGAACTGATCACGTCGTAATACGGCAGCATAGCTGCCGGTGTGGTACTTCTTGCCGGGATCTCGTTCCAGCTGGAGTCGGAGCGAACCGCTGTCAGCAGAAACGCTTACGATTGTCTGCACGCTGACTGCGCCGTTGGGAAGAAAAATCTGTAGCTGATCACCAGCCTTCGCGGCTGTCTCGGAGATCTCTGCCGTCAAAGTTTCCACGTCGAATGAGCGAACGGGCACGGCGAGCGTCAGCTCGCCCTCAGGTTCATCACGGGGCGGGAGTTCTTCAACCCGCAGAACTCCGGGACTGACCTCTTCTGCAATGGTAAACACGACGCCGGATCCGATTCCCCCGGTGAATCGTACGATACTGTCGGAGGGAATCTCACCGGCCGCTGCTGTGGTTTCAATCAGCTGCTGTGTCGCGGTGATCTGTTTCACTGCAAAAGTGGATTCAGCTTCGTAATTGACATTCAGGAGAATCGACAGCAGAACGCCGGAGAGACAGACCAGGGAACCGATCGAAAGATCGATTCCGCCTGTAATGATGACAAACGCGACGCCGATCCCAAGAATTCCGTAAAGCGACAGCCGGCTCAGCAGGTTCATGATGTTGTCGAGCTTCAGGAACTTACTCGAAAGCGGCTCGTACCAGTGTTCTGCCGTCGCCATGGAGAGAAACAGGCAGAGCAGGATCAGGACGCTCAGAATCCCCAGTATCTTTCCTCGCATGATTCGCCTGTCTGCAGTGTGGTTTGAATTCGAGTGTTGGTGGATGAAGCAGCAGCGGAGTGTCAGTTCTGCACGTTTGCAGCGGACGCCTGTCGTGTGGCCAGGGTCATGATGGCCTGCTCGGTCAGCTGATCTCTGGAGAGTTCCCCTGTGATACAGCCTTCATGCATGATAATAACGCGATCACTCAGCCCCATGATCTCTTCCAGTTCGCTGCTGACGAAGAGGATTGCGATTCCTTCTGCCGCCAGTCGATCCATGAGCTGGTAGATTTCCTGCTTGGCACCAATGTCGATTCCTCGTGTTGGTTCATCCAGCAGCAGCAGATGAGGTTTCATGGACAGCCACTTGCCAAGGACAACCTTCTGCTGGTTTCCCCCGGACAGATTTCCGGTGCGGATGGTATCGGCCGGTGCTTTGACTCGCAGCTGTTCACACATATCGGCCGACTGGCGGCGTTCGGCCGCAAAGTTCATAAAGCCGGATCGGGCGGTTCGATGGATTGACGCCAGACTGATGTTCTCGCGTATTGTCATGTCCAGCACGACGCCCTGTTGTTTGCGATCCTCCGGGACAAGTGCAATTCCGGATTCAATGGCGTCCACCGGGCTGGTGACGGTAAGCTTCTGACCACGGATTCGAATTTCGCCGCTGAGCGGGGCGTCTGCACCAAAGAGGGTACGGAGGACTTCAGTACGGCCAGCTCCGACAAGTCCGGCGATTCCTACGATCTCGCCACTGTGCACAGCAAAGTTCAGTTCATGAGCCGGCCATGTTGACGTGCGCAGGCCGCGGACTTCCACGGCAACCTTTCCGGCGGGGAAGGGTGTGCGTGAAAAAACGCGAGACACATCACGCCCGACCATCAGTCGGACGAGATTACCATGCGTGATCTGATCTTCTGCCAGATGTCCGGCAAGTTCGCCGTCGCGAAGAACCGTAACACGGTCCGACAGTTCCTGAACTTCCGCAAGTCGGTGAGAGATGTAAACGATACTGACACCCTGACTTCGCAAGTCTCGGATGACATCAAACAGCCGTTCAGATTCTGCAGCGGACAGACTGGATGTGGGTTCATCCATGATAAGGACACGGGCATCAATGGAAAGTGCCTTGGCAATCTCCACCATTTGCTGCTGGCCGGTTGTCAGATCCTGAACCAGTGTTCCAGGATCAAGACTCAGTCCGATTCGCTTCAGGAATCGGGCGGATTCACGATGAATTGCTCGCTCGTCGATCAGTCCCAATCGTCGCGGCTCCCGGCCAAGAAAGATATTTGCTCCGATGGTGAGGTTGTCGGCCAGATTCAATTCCTGATGAATCAGAGCAATCCCTGCATCCATGGCGTCACTGACCGAGGCAAACGAGACCGTTTTTCCGTCGACCCGGACGCTGCCGGAGTCCTGCCGCTGAACCCCGGCAAGAATCTTCATGAGCGTGCTTTTGCCGGCGCCGTTCTCGCCGACGACCGACAGGACTTCTCCCTGCTGCAGGTGCATTTCCACATTCTGCAGCGCGCGAACTCCTGGAAAGGACTTGCTGATCCCTTCAACCTGAAGTCTTGGTTGTGATTGCGGAGCTGCGGGCATGGGATGTCGAGCGTTGAGTCGATTGCATGGGGCTCTGACAGCGAGAATCAGGCCGATCAGTTTCTGTGACCGGCCTGACTTGATTGCATCACTGTCCCTTCAATCGCTTGAGTTCTTCCCAGAATGTGTCGACATTTTCGGCTGTGATGGAACGTGGCGGAATATCCACGTATTTGGATTCAGGAATCACGGACTCATTTCCGCTGAGGATCTCATTCAGCACTCGAACAGATTCGTAGCCGTACTGATACGGGTTTTGGACAACCGTTCCCGCACATTCTCCGTCCTTGATTGCCTGCAGCGTCACGTCATTTTCATCGAATCCGGCAATAGCCACTTTGCCGATTTTGCCGGCTTTCTTAAGTGCCTGATAAATGGCTGGCGGATTGTATTCGAACAGACCAGCGATGCCCTTCAATTCCGGCCAGGTCACCAGCGCGTCCTCTGCTTTCTGCAGAGCGACTTCCGGTTTTCCCTGGTCGGTAATCGTGGCGACGATGGTATAGCCATTGCCTTCGAGTTCACCTTCTTCAGGGTCGAATGCGTCAGGCTGGGACTGATAGTACTCAATGGTTCGATCACGGCCGAGCAGGACGTCGATTACACCCTGGCGGCGATACTTGCTGTTGTTCTGCTCCAGACGGCCGATTGTGAGCAGGATCTGCCCGCCGTCCGGGACTGCCTTTCGCAGAATCTCGCCGCACTGGCGGCCACCGGCGTAGTTATCCATACCGATGTAGAGCAGACGATCAGAGCCCGGGGCATCTGAGTCATGCGTGATCATCGGAACTTTTTCTGCAACCTCATTCAGCCACTGAATCTGGTTTTCTGCATCCAGCGGGCTGATGGCGATTCCCTGGACACCCGTGGTGAGCAGGTCGTCGACCTTTTGCTTCTGCACGACCGAAGTTGCCTCCGAGGGCATGATCACGGTGACGTCAATGTCAAATTCTTTTGCTGCAGCAACGCAGCCAGCTTCGGCAATTTTCCAGAAGTCCGCAATCTGATTGGTGACAAAAGCTACGGAACGCCGTCCAGAGGTTTCCTCTGGTCCGGCTGTTGAAGCCGGGGGGGCATCTTCAACCTGACAGCCGGCGGTTAGCCCGATGAGCATCGAGAAGAGCAGAAGAAACGATGCGGATCTGCAATTCATGAGCAGTCTTCCTTGTGGAAAAAGTAAACCGAAACAGGTCCTGCACAATATGTCCGGAGCAAGCGCTGGTCAAACCTGACTCCTGGTTTTCAAGGGTGATTGGAAGATCTGTGAGTTCCGGCGTGCCATGAATGGGGATTCGCGAGGAAGGCAGAAGAGCAGCGGTTTGCCCGGTGGCGATTTCGGGAGTGGATTCCTGGTTCGTGGATGATTGCCGAAAGCGGTCCCGTTCCTGTTTGCTGTGTGGGCCCTCATTGGATTTCAAAGCGACCGTTTGTTAACCTAAGGGAGTCCTCTCGACACCTGTATTTTCCCAATTTGGGGCGATCGTTGTCGCGAGGGCATCTTACCGAGTTGGTTTTCCGGACCTGCCCGGGTTGTGCAGATGGTTACTCGTCGTGCTTGGATTCCGTCGGCGACACGTGATGTGTTGTCAGGTGGTCCGGCACGATGGTGATTTGGGTTCCTGCGTTTTGCTGATGCTGTTTTCAGCAGTCAGTCAAGGGCGACGTATTTCAGCACCGAGACCGGCCTGTGTTTTCCAAAATCCTGCTGTTTCTGTTCAGACTGCTGATCCAGGGCAGGCGTTGTCATCGCACTTTCGTGCGGAGCTTCGCTGGCTGTCCTGATGCTGTCGGCCAGGCAGTGGAGCGGGCAGCCAGGTTCCGTTGGTTATTCGGCGCGAAGCATTGTTGCGAACCGGCTGGGAAACACAGCCGGTTGTCGGAACAGCCGCAGACAAAAACCTGCGACACCGCAGTATTCGTCGTGCTTACGCTGTCGGAGATGTCACTCCTGCGGCGATATGTCGACGCTAAGACTGAACCATTTGCAGTGATCCAGGCCAGGGCCGTTCATATTTGAAGGACGCGTCCAGTGCAGGAATTTTTCCCCTATTTCTTTGCCGGGGTCGTTGGGCTGATCATCGGATACGCGATCGATCGCGTCATCAAGGGACGAGCTCACAAAACACGCGATGAGATCCTCCGTGATGCCGAACGTGATGCAGACGTGCTGCGGAGTGAACTGGAACTGAAGCTCAAGGATGAGGAGCTGGAGAAACGCTCCCAGTTGGAAGCGAAGATGGAAAAATCGCGTGACCAGCTGCGGGAGCGGGAGCGGGAGATTGATCGCAGTCAGTCACAGCTGGAGGAACAGCTGGACTCATTCCGCAAGAAGGAAAAGATGCTGCAGGGGACTCAGCAGAAGCTGGCAGATCGGGCTCGTTCAATGGAAGCCCGCGAAGCCGAGCTGGAGCGCCTGCTGAAAGACGAACAGGAGCAGCTGTATCGCATCAGCGAGCTGTCTCGTGAACAGGCTGTGAACCAGCTGCTGAAGAGTCTGGAGCGAGAACTCTCGGATGAGACGGGTGCTTTGATTATGAAGCACGAAGCGGAAATCAATGCCACATGTGAGGAAAAGGCTCGCGAGATTATCGGGATGGCGGTGCAGCGATATGCTTCCGAGCACACTTCAGAGACCACCGTTTCCACCGTCGACATTCCCAGCGATGAAGTCAAAGGACGCATTATCGGTCGCGAGGGACGAAACATCCGCACCTTCGAAAAGGTGACCGGCGTGGATGTGATTGTGGACGATACCCCGGGGGTCGTCATCATCTCAGCATTCGATGCCGTTCGCCGCGAGATTGGTCGTCGTTCGTTGAATAAACTGATTCAGGATGGCCGGATTCATCCATCGCGAATTGAAGAAGTCGTGGCAGAGACCGGCAAGGAGATGGATGAGAATATCCGCCGGCTGGGGCTGCAGGCCTGTGAAGAAGCCGGCGTTCGTGGACTTCACCCTCGGCTGGTGGAACTGATGGGCCGTCTTCATTTTCGAGTCAGTTACAGTCAGAACGTGCGACAGCACTCCATCGAAGTGGCACACCTGACAGGGTTGATGGCAGAACAACTTGGCCTCGATGGAACACTTGGCCGACGCTGCGGTTTCCTGCATGACCTTGGGAAGGCGGCCGATCACGAAATGGAAGGCGGCCATCCTGCAGTTGGAGCTGAGTTGCTGAAACGATACGGTGAGAATGCCGAGGTGGTGCATGCGGCCGCCGGCCACCACGACGATATCCGACCTGAATACATCTATACCGTGCTGGTTGCTGCCGCTGACGCTGTTTCAGCGGCCCGCCCGGGTGCTCGTCGGGAAACTCTGGAAAAATACGTTCGGCGTCTGGAGGAACTGGAGGCCCTGGCGTGTGGATTCCCTGGCGTGGAACAGGCCTTTGCTGTACAGGCCGGGCGTGAAATTCGAGTCATTGTGGACTCCTCAAGAGTGACGGATCGGCAGGCAGCCCGACTTTCGAGAGATATGGCGAATGCAATCGAGGAATCGCTGACTTACCCCGGCGAGATCAAGGTTACGATTTTGCGTGAAACCCGAAATGTGGAGTTTGCACGCTGAGTCGTCCCTGGGATGTAAAGCGATTGTTCTTCAGCGGTTTACCGGCGTTGCAAACAGGTGCCCTGTCGTCCCGGTCAGCCGGATCATTAATAGTTTTGCTGAGTCGTGTCGTGCGAGAAATTGGCAGTGGAAATGCTCGCCGGCGGCGAGCAACGGAATGAATTGTTGTGGCAGCTGACCAGAGAACGTTATTTGAAGACTCGGATGAATCCGGCGACTCAAAGGAGCTCGCACGGGATTTGCTGGGTTATCTGAATTTCTCTGACGGCACACCCGGCGCTCGCTTTCGTTCTTGTTTGAATCAATTGTGGCTGGATGGGACAGTGTCTTCCGGTCCTCAGGAACTGCGCGACACTCTGCTGACGATGTTGCAGGGGTTGCGTCGGGCTGGCGATGCGGCATTCGTCAGTGCAGAATCGGCAGAGCAGGCTGTCCGCATCACGCTGGACGGGATTTTTCCGGCCTATCGCGAATGGCATTCAGACTTGCTGGGACATCTGAGCGACGCTGAACTGTTCAGCCCGTTTTTGGTCGCAAAGATGTTTGAGGCTGTTTTGGCCGAGCGTGCCACCGCCGGGGACGGGACAGATTCCTCTCAGCTGACAGCAGGCGTGTTGCTGCGACTGAATCAGTTTGTTGGATATCGCCCGGTCGCTGTCCTGGAGAATGGTCGGCAGTCTGAGGTGTACGCTCACGAACGATTCTGTGCCCTGCCGGTCTATCTCGCAGGTGTGGGGGTGGCGTCCGGCCCCTGGCATGAACTCATTTCATTGACCATCGGTTTTCTCGAGCGCCTGCCGGAAGAGCTGCTGCTCGGCTCTTCGTTTGAATTTGAGCGGATGCAGGAACTGGTTGTGGATTCTCGCGCCCACGATCATGTGCATCCGGTTTATAAACGGACCAACTATATCTTTGGTGAGTGGGACCCGGATGAGATCAGCAGCAAAGGTTACTACAGTCGGTTTGTAATCCGGCGGTTGATTCTTGACGCCCTGCTGGACTGGGTTCGAAAGGGCGGTTCACGGGGGCGTGAGGAGCGTTTGCACGACGCTTCCGCTGTGCTTTCCGGAACAATTCTGATGGCGTCTGCGATCAGCGGTTCGGGGCCTGACACCCACGCTTCCGGTGTGACTTTGACAACATTGCTGCCGCAGGTCGCGCGCCAGCGTGACCATTTCTACAGCCGGATACTGGAGCAGACTGCGGGGGACCGTCGGCGGCGTTTGCAGCGACAGGCGTCTCGAACGAGGCAGCCGTTTGGTCATGTCCGTCATGAATTGAATATGTTTCTGGCACGGTTCGGCGCGGAGCAGGTGCAGCATCGCCACCTGTCGTGGATGTATGCTCGCATGGGCTACGATGACGCGAGCCGCGAAGAGGCCTCTACGATTCCGTGTCTGGCGGCTCGGATCGAGTCCGAGATCTTCGCTCGGCTGGTGATTTGCCGCAGGGAGATCCGCGAGGGAAACCCGGAACACGCTGCTGATCTGATTGATGAAGTCATGGGGTTGCTGGACCGCGGTATCGAGACCGGTGGACTTGTCGACCCGTGGAACATTCTTGGGTTTCAGGGAATGTTTCCGCTGTTTACGTCCAGAGAAGACGCGATCCCCGATGCTCGCGCTGAGTTGCTGATCGAGATTGTTGGGCAGGTCTTTGATATCTGTTCGTTGACAATGTCGGAAGCAGCCGTGCAGGGTAAGTTGCAACTCCAGAAACGGGTCTGTCAGGCTTACAGCAGGCTTGCTGAACGCTGGGACGCATACGCCACCACGACCGTCAACGATTTGACGCCTGTCGAGGGAGTGAAGTCTGTAGAGGCGGCAGGGCTGGTTGCCCGCATGTTGTCACTCTGGCGAGAAGCGGGAGAGTCTGCCGGAGATATTTCTTTCTGGCGTGAACATGTCACCGATCTGCATGCGGTCAACAGCTTTTCGCAGGTGGTCTCAGCGCTACTGGATCGGAACGACCTTGTGGCTGCGATGGGACTGCTGATGCAGTGGCTCAGTCAGGCCGAAGTTGTTCCGCTTGAAAGTGGTTCGCATTCGATTCATCGGCAGCTGCATCGTCTGATGGCGGGGCTGTGTGAGCAGTCGGATGTGCAAACAGCGTGGACCGGTCTGCGGCGATTATTTGCGTTCGCGGAGGCGAATGCGGGTTCGTACTGGGAAGTGCCGCCACTGACTGAATCGAGCGCGGAATCGGGCGACGCGAACGGCCGGCGTGGCGAGAATGATGTTGATCTTGAACACCTGTTTGATGACCAGCAGGATGGTCAGGATTCGCTGTATGAGGCCGCGTGGGACGATGTGACTTATCGTGATTCCACAGACGACGGAAACGCTTCCGATACGCTTGACGAAGGGACAACTCCCGGCAATACGGAATTCGAGATCCTGTACCGTCGCATCGAGCCGCGACTGAAATTCCTGCATACGCTCGGTTCATTGTGGGGAATTGCTGCATTGTGGGTCTCGCGGCAGCAAAGTCTGGACACATCGGATGACGGTTGCGGGGCAGTTCTGAAGGAGTGGCTGGCTTCTATTCGCGGCCGCCTGCAGGGGCTGGCGGAGCTTGTTCGTGAGGTTCGGGACCATCAAATTGATGTGACGGCTTCCGGCGTGGAAGGGAATATTGAGTATGACGTTCAGCTTCAGTTCCGCTTCCTGTTGATGCAGAACGCACTTTCCACGACTGTGGAATTCCTCATGGCGGAGCGATTAATTGCGGCGGTCATTGCTGAGCCTCCCTCAACTGTCAAGCCGGCAGAGACACTTGATAGCCACATTTCCAGCATGCTGACATCGTTATTCGCTCGCGATTCTGCCGTGGCCCGGCGATGTTTCCCGGATTTCTGCAAAGAGCTGCGCAAGAGACCGTTGCTGTACATTCCGTTTGAGAACGGGGGACAGCCGGTTTCCATTCTGCAGGCACGAACAATTCAGGCTGTGCTCAGGGTGCTGCTTAGCCAGTTTCCGCGGCAGGGCATGCTGCTTGAAACGCATCAGCTGCTGCAGCTGACCCTTGTGGTTGAACGAACGATGCGCCCGGCGGGGCAGGCAGTCACGGAGTTTGACCGTCTGTTCCGAATTGGCCTCAGCAATTCGGTTGAAGCTGTTGTCCACTCAGGAGGCAGTGACGATGTGATTTTTGAACAGCTTCGCATACTGACTCAGGAGTGCAGCTTCCTGTGGCGTCAGCACAGCAATTCCATGCGTCTCTCCATTGTGGAGGATCTGCATGATGTTCGTTTTGCTGAAGATGTGAAGATGTTCATCGAGAAGTATGGCGAGGAACTGTTTCATGCCCGCATGCTGACTCTCGGAAACGCTCGCGCGATTCTGCATCACGGGGTTGAGGCGTTGTTTCGCGAGCTGGATGAAACCGTACGTCCAATTCAGCAGGTTCGAATTCTGGACGATATCGAAGACGAACTGCTGGATGTGGAAGTTGCCGCGGAGTTGATTGAATTTGTGCTGGAATGTGTTGTTGACAATTTCGATCGATTTTTGGAGTACAACACAACGACGACTTATTCAGACTACGGAAGTCGTCTGTACTGCCTGCTGGACTTCCTGCGTGTCGAGTCGCTTTATGATCGCTTCGAGTGGACCTGGATTCCGTGGCAGGTGACTCAGGATACTCTGGAACAGTCGGGACGTTCTGAACTTGCGGTTCAAATTACCGAATACGTGCGGGATCAGACGTGCGACCGTGCTCAGGATCTGGTTGACGAATTGACGCAGCTGGAAAAGAAGTATGGTGTGCAGTTACCGGCACTGCATGATCGTGTGCATGAACGCGTTTTGGGGGCGATGACGCAGAACCGACTTGCATCGCTGGTCTACCGCTCCTGTCCGGAAGCCGACGGCCAGACAAAAGAGGGGGCGGCTGCCAGTTTCAACGCCCTGCGGCAGGAGCTCAGGGAGTTTATGCAGCAGCGCAACGGATCCGGGATCGAGCCCCCCGACTGGATGCAGCGGCTGGCTGCAGAAGTCGAACGGGCCCGGGAGGTCCGACTTGCCGGCCTGACAGAATCGCTTTCCGAGGGCGAATTCACGCAACTCACCGGCGAGGAGATCGATAATCAGCTGGAACAGATTCAGGACGACAACGGCGATCTTCGCCGCCCCATTTAAGCGACAACGGCATCACGCTCAGGGGCCCAGCATCATCCAGTGCATCAAGTCACGGACTTCTTCGCGAGACAGTTTATCCAGCAGCCCCTCCGGCATCAGGGACAGGCCGGTATCGCGGCTGTCTTCGATATTCTCCCGCGCGATCGTGACGACATCGCGATCCGTCTGCACGACCACAGACTGATCGGTCGAACTGACAACAGCTCCGGTGACAATTCTTCCGTCGGTCAGAGCAATCACCGAAGTTGTGTATTGCCGCGGCACGACAGCACTCGGGTCGACAATATTGATCAGCAGATAATCGAGGTTTGTCCTGTTTGCTCCTGTCAGGTCAGGCGCAATCTGTTTGCCGTCGCCAAAGAGTCGATGGCAGGAAGCACATGACTTGCGAAATATCTCTGCACCGTGCTGTGGATCACCGGCGGCTACCGTTTCCGGAGTCAGGAATTCCTTCCATTGCTCAATAGCTGCAACACGCGCTTCCGGCGTGGCTTTGATAATTCCCCAGTGCTGTTCAATGATCTGACGAAAGGAATCTTCTTCAAATGCCAGTAATTGACGGACTTGTCCTGCGGTCAGTTCTGCCGCGTTCAGCCGTCCCTCCGCAACAGCTTTGAGGAGCTGCTCGGCCCATTCCCGGCGACTGGAAAGTGTGTCGATGGCCAGTCCCCGATTTCCGTAGCGGAATCCGCCCAACCTGCCCAGCAGTGCCGGCGCGATGGACTTATCATCGAATGCTGACAGAGCGATGATGGCTGTGTCGGTGGTGATTTTGTCAGAAAGCAGTCGAATCAGCAGTTCGACCGATTCGGTGTCGCGTGACTGTGCCAGAGTACGAACAGCCTGCTGGCGTGACAGCGGATCCGCTGCTGCATCGGCCGCCAGAAGTCTTACATCTGCCAGAGCAGCACCGCTGCCGAAGAGAACCGCGAGCGCGTCGGTTTCCACCTGCAGCGAACGATCAGCGGACTTCCGCAGTGCTGTTTCGGCGGTTTTCCATTCCGCCGGCGGATCCAGCCGAGCAAAGCCGGCCAGTCCGCTGCGAAATGCCTGCAGAAGTCTGGTGGATGCCTTCGGATCTGCAGCAGCAAGGCTGCCAATCCAGGCAAGAGCCTGTCCGGCCAGTTGCGGATCTGCAGTGACTTCATGCGCCATCCGTCTGGCAGCAAATCCCTGCAGTGTTTCACTGTCACCCAGCAGCGGCAGCAGATTCTGAGAGATTGTGACGGGTTCAATTCCGTACCAGGTCATCAGCGTCAGTTGCTTTTCAGCAGTGATTGTGTGCAGGTTTCCGGTGTGGCTGAGAATGGCGTGGGTAAGTTCGGCCCGATGAGGTGGTTCCATTTTTTGCAGGACAGACACTAATGCCAGCAGGACGCTGCCTGGTTGATCCTGCTGCGCGAGTTTGATGAGTCGGTCCACGTGCTGTGTGCGCAGGTCTGCTTCAGCTGCCGCAAGGTGGATGGCTGCAGCCAGAGTGAGGGGATTTGCTGAATCGAGACCCGCCGTCAGGACTGCATTCGACAGACCGCCTGCCGCTTCAATCCGTCCCAGATCGTGCACGGTCAATTGTGCCGCATCGACGGCTGCAGAAGCGGCCTCACCGGCCTCCTGTTGCCAGCGAATGGATCGTCGTGAAAACCAGCCGTTGTCGCCAAAGTCACCCGACCTGCGGATGGCAGCGATATCCGGCTGAACGGGCTGCCCATACGTAATTCTGTAAATCCTGCCGCTGGTCCGATGGATCCCATCGTGATCGTGGCATTCTCCATTGTCGCTCCAGTCGGAAACATAGATGGCACCTTCCGGACCCTGTTTCAGGTCGACGCCTCGAAACCAGGGTGTTCGAACCAGCATGAAGTCCGGTTCCCGTTTGCCGACGTATCCACTGCCACTGCGATCGAGTCGGTTCACGTTCACGCGACGACCGTGAGTGTTGCACATGAAAATCATGTCCCGATATGCAGACGGGAAATTATCGCCGTGATAGATCAGTCCACCAACGTGCGAGTGGCCTCCGCCCAGATCATTGGCTTTCCCGTCGCGACTGTCAGTCCAGCGCAGGTTGTTATCCCAGTGGTAATGATCTGCGGTCATTTCCATCAGTTCGTACGCGTGCGGATTGAAGTCGCGACCGTACATTCGCTGGTAGTGAGCTCCTGGAATGACATGCCAGAGATGTCCCTGAACATTGTTGGTCATGAAGAATTGATTGTCCCTGTTGTAATCCAGTCCCCACGGATTCGTGGTGCCATTGCAGACGACCTCAACGACGTGTCGAGTGGGGTGGAATCGCCAGATCCCGCAATTCATAAACACTCGCTCTTCACGTGGTGTGCCAGGCCGTCCGGGATACGAGGTGTCGACGATGCCGTGGCGACCGTACAGCCAGCCGTCGGGTCCCCACATCAAGCCGCTCACAAAGTTGTGGCCACAATTCTTGCTCCAGCCATCCAGCATGACGACCGGTTCGCTGTCGGGCACATCATCTCCATTGCGGTCGGGGATAAATGACAGAGTTCCATCGTTCAGAATCCAAACGCCGCCAAATCCCCACGTCAGGCTGGTGAGCATGAATCCCTGATCCCAGAAGACCTTGCGGGTGTCATGCCGGCCGTCACCATCCGTATCTGCGAGAATGACAATTCGGTCACGCAGTTTTGTCTCATACGGGCCGCCACTGTAGGTGTAGTTTTCAGCAACCCACAGGCGTCCGCGATCATCGAACTCCATGTTGATGGGCTGCCGGACTTCCGGTTCTGAGGCAAACAGTGTGACCTGAAAACCATCAGGCACATCGATCAGGTCCACCATTTCTTCCGGTGCGGGTGGATGCGAGTCGGGCGGGTCCGTGTTAAATGCTGCGGGGAATTCGTCTGCAGACAGCGAACTCAGGGGCAGGGGCACTGCAAGCAGCAGAGCGAACAGCAGTCGAGTGCGGAGCGATGTGAGCATGGAACGAAATCCTGAAAGACTGTGAACGAATCTGCAAAAGTTTGACGCGGGCAGCCGCAGTCGACAAGTCTGGCGGAAGTTTCGAACGCAGGCAGTGCACACAAGTGCAGGCCTGGTTGCGCAGCCGTCATGACGCAGCGTGTCAGCAGGAGGCGGGTCGCTGGTGCTCCGGAGTATGTCAGTGGTGACGGGCTCCTATGGCCTGATAGCGGCGGTGGCGATTGTTCCCGTCCGTCCAATCAGTGCATTGACGGAGCCTTTGCCGTCGGGGTGTACTCGATTGCTGAGGAAGATCACATACAGATTGTCTGCGGGATCAATCCAGATCCCTGTACCGGTGAATCCCCCGTGTCCAAAGGCCTGTTCAGACATCAGGTCTCCGCGATTTGAGGAATATGGGGACAGCGAGTCCCAGCCGGGAGTGCGACGACCGCGGGGAATTTCGAGTCCGGTGGTGAAGACCCTGAATGAATCCGGCGACAGAATTCTCTGCCCGTCAAGCGCTCCGTGATTCAGCATCATCGTGGCATACGCCGCGAGGTCGTCAGCCGTGGAAAACAAACCAGCGTGCCCGGCGATTCCCTCCAGGGCCCAGGCTCTGGGGTCATGAACCTGTCCCTGCATCCACTGACCGTCGCGTTGCTGTGTGACCGCTGCCCGAGCAGCAAGTTCCGGGGACGGCTGATAACCAGTTTCCTGCAGGTTAAGCGGGTGACAGATGTTCTGCGTCACAAACACGCTCAGGGTGTCCCCGGTGATACGTTCCACAATCCGACCGAGAACCAGAAAACCGACATCGCTGTACATGAATTTCTCCCCCGGCGGGGCAGACAATTTCAGTTCGGCAATTTTTCGGAAGCTGTCATCCCGCGAACCTGTGTAGTCCTTGAGTGAATTGTCCGGAATCAGACCGGAAGTGTGGGTCAGCAGTTGTCTGATGGTGATGCGTTCTTTCCCGTTCACGCCAAATTCCGGCCAGTATTCGGCCGCCTTGGCATCGAGAGAGATCAGTCCGCGATCCCGGAGAATCATAACGCTGGTGCCGGTCGCAATTGGTTTTGTGAGAGATGCCAGGTCGAACAGTGTGTCCGGTGTCATTGGAACGTTCGCAGGCACTTTCTGTTTCAGGCCGAAAGCTCTGCGATAGACAATCCCTTCCCGTCGCCCGATCAGCACGACGCACCCGGGCATTTTTTCCTGTCGAATCCCGTCTTCGATGATGCGATCAATCTGCTGCAGTCGAGACAGATCCATTCCCGCCTGAGCTGCGCTGATCAGGGGTGTCTTCCGTGACTGCAACGGAGGCTGAGCCTGACAGAATATGGCCGCGCAGTGGAACAGAATCAGAACGAACAGAACTGTGCGATTGCGGAGCAGTGTCATGTGGCTTGACCGAGGCGTGGGAAGAGGAGGAATTCTGAGAGGCAGACAATTGGCCTTCGGACTGTCTGTGCAGCCCTGGCCGACGCCGGCGATCGCCGGATCAGGTTTGCTGTCCCGTGAACAGGGGTTCGATGACCTCACCGTTGATCAGATGATTCGGTCGCTGCAGTGGATCCGTAACGACGGCATCTGAGGGAATTCCAAGGGCGTGGAAAATCGTGCTGCCAACATCTGCAGGACTCCAGGAGCGAGTGGTTGGCCACGCGGCCGTAGCATCCGTTGCACCGATGACCTGCCCACCACGGACACCCGCGCCTGCGAACAGCCCGGAGTAAGCATGGGCCCAGTGATCCCGCCCTGGAACAGTCTGTCCGGGCAGGGTGGAAACCCGAGGCGTCCGCCCGAATTCTCCCATGACGATGACAAGGGTCTGGTCCAGCAGTCCGCTTGCCTTCAGGTCCCGCATGAGTGCATCAAGACCGGTGTCCAGCCACGGCAGCAGAGTGTTCTTCAGACGTCCCCAGTTATCCACATGGGTGTCCCATGTCTGTACAATTCCCATGGTGGCCTGCACCACCGGTACACCGGATTCAATCAGTCGCCGAGCCAGCAGCAGGGACTGTCCAAACTTGTTACGACCGTAACGATCCCGGTCCTCGGGTGACTCCTGATCAATTTGGAATGCATCGGCAACACGAGCAGATGTGAGCAGGGAGAAGGCCACATCCTGGTGATCACTGAATGCCTGAAACTCGGCAGAGTTCTGCGCACGACGTTGTCTGCCTTCCAGGGCATCCAGCAGCGTGCGTCGACCAACCAGACGATGCCCCGACACGTCTCCCGGAAGAGTCAGTGAGTCCACCTGAAAGCCCGGATCATTGGGGTCATGATTGATCTGCCACGGATCGTGCTTCGCCCCAAGAAATCCCGCATGCTGCCCCGGCCATGTCAGTGGGCCTTCGATCATGTAGTTTGGCAGCGAAACTCCGGTTGGGATGCCGGTCTCACCGGGTCTCACAAAATCCACGGCAGATGCGAAGTTGGGGAAATCGTTGCGAGACTCAACACGGTCGAGATCGCTGCCTCCTCGCGGAATGGGAGTTGGGCGACCAGTCAGTGCGATATGAGTTGCCAGCAGGTGATTGTGTTCGCGGTGTGCCATTGACCGCAGGATTGTCCACTGATCCAGACCGGCGGCCAGGCGTGGAAGATGTTCCGTGACCGATACCGACGGGACTGTGGTTGAGACGGCTTGAAACTCTCCACGGACCTCAGCCGGTGCTGCAGGTTTCGGGTCCAGCATATCCAACTGACTTGGACCACCGCTGAGCATCACAATCAGCACAGATTTCGCACGTGCATTGGTTGCAGTTTCGGTGCTGCCTGTCCCTGTTCCAGGCAGGGCCATTCCGGTCACGCCGGCGGCTCCCACCTGCAGGAGTTGACGTCGACTGGTCAGGAACTGAGGTTCCAGCATCGCAATGCTCCGGAGTTGTTCAGTGAGAGATGATTGGCAACACCGTTTTCTACTGCGGTGGTGGATTGAATTATGTCCGTGAATGCCCACGATTCGCAACTGCAAACGATCAGGTTGAGTTGTGCCGGAACGGTCGAGCGTCGAGAATTCCACGTGTCGACCCGGAAATAGTCCGGTAGCAGGAACGACTTCCACGGGGAATCCGCAAATGAAAACACCAACAGTGATCCAACTCATGGCCTGCCAGGTCTTCTTCGGCAGCTTGTCTGTTCAACCACCGACAGCGTGTGGCGGTGAAAAGATCGCGTGGAAAAAACATGACATTAATGCCGATTCGCCCTACGAAGGTGGCGGAGCAGCTGACTTCAATAATGACGGGCGAATCGACATTTTCAGTGGCGATTCGTGGTACGAAGCCCCTGACTGGACAAGGCATCGGGTTCGGGATGTTCCTGCCAGCCGCAACCCGCATTATCACGAGGATTTTGCTGACAGTCCGCTGGATGTCAACGGCGACGGATTCACTGATATTGTGACGTGTAACTACTTCGGCCGCCGTATCGGCTGGGTCGAGAACCCAGGAGGAGATGCCACTCAGCCGTGGGTTGAACATGAGGTTGACCTGCCGGGAAGTATGGAAACCGGAGTGCTGGTGGATTTGACCGGTGACGGCGTGCCCGAATTTCTCCCCAACACTCCCGGCGTGGTGCTGTGGTACTCACTTGAAACTCAACAGCCTGTGACATGGAAGCGACATGAATGCGGGTCACAGGGAGCCGGTCACGGCGTCGGCAGCGGCGACATCAACAGCGATGGCAGGCTGGATATTCTGACACCGAATGGGTGGTATGAGCAGCCGGCAGACAGCGATGCACCCTGGGTTTTTCATGGAGAATTCTCACTTGGGTCCGCTGGAATTCAGATCCTTGGTCATGACGTGGATGGTGATCAGCTGACAGATGTGATTTGGGGGTCCGGACATGGGTTTGGTTTGTTCTGGCTGCAGCAGGGCAGAGCTGCCGATGGCAGCCGCACGTGGAAGAAACACTTAATCGACGACACGTTCTCTCAGGTACACACACTGTTGCTCGCGGGATTAAGCGGACGTCAACAGCCGGAATTGGTGACAGGAAAACGGGTGTACGCGCATGAAAGTGAACCCGGAGCAACTGACGCTCCCGTCGTCTACAGCTACCGCTGGAACCCGGGGGTTGGAAACTGGGTGAGAGAGACCGTATTTCGCGGAGATCCGGCGGTGAACGCACCAGCAACAGCGGCGGATCGTGCTGCTCTGAAGGATTTTCCGCGGGGTTCCGCGGGCACAGGGCTGCAGATGTCAGCCATTGATATTGATGGCGATGGTGATCTCGATCTCGTCTGTCCAGGCAAGTCAGGCCTGTATCTGTTCGAAAACCTCAGACTGTGAATTACTTCTTCATCGGCAGAGGAAATCGCCAGTTGAGCCAGCGCTGCAGCAGTCTGGCATTGAACGGGGTGAGTCGCGTCCGCATGTACTGATCACCGATGCGCCTCACGGCATCTGCGTGAGTGGGGTAAGGGTGCACCACATCGGCCAGCTTCTTCAGCCCGACGTTTCCGGCCATGGCGACAGAGATTTCCGATATCAAATTTCCGGCATGTTCTCCGACAATCGTCGCTCCCAGAATTCGATCGCTGCCCCGGCGAACATGGATTCGCACAAAACCCAGGGTGTCGCCATCGAGGATGGAACGGTCATTACCGGAAAAGTATTCGGTAAACGTGTCGATTGTCACGCCGGATGATTTTGCCAGCTGCGAATCGATTCCCACATGAGCAACTTCGGGGGATGTGTAGGTACAGCGTGGAATTTCTGTTGGCTGAAAGCGAGCTCTCCCGGCGAACAGAGCATTCCGCAGGGCGATTCTGGACATCCGGTCGGCAGCGTGGGTGAATCGTGCCGTCGTGCAGACATCGCCGGCCGCATAGACCATGGGATTGCTGGTCTGCAGAAACTCGTTGACCTGAATCAGTCCATCTGCTGTCAGGTCAACGCCGGCGTGATTCAGCTGCAGACTGCGGACTCTGGCTTCACGCCCCGCCGCAACCAGCAGCCTGTCACATTTGATCTGCCGGCTTTCTCCATGCTTGTGAGAAACGCTGATGCTGGTAGTTCCTGATGCTTCAGAGATCTCGACAACATGTGTTTGCGTGAGCAGGTTGATGCCGTCCTGCTGGAGCAGTTGCTGCTGGAGCAGTTCCGAAGCATCCGGATCCTCACGATGCAGAATTCGCGGGCCGGTTTCAATCAGCGTGACCGCTGACCCCAGCCGAGCGAACGTCTGCGCCATTTCGACACCGATTGGACCACCGCCAAGAACAACCAGTCTCGCGGGAAGTGATTCCAGCTCAAACAGGTTTTCAGTGGTCAGAAAGTTGCAGTTGGCGAGGCCTGGAACTGGAGGAAGCAGTGGCTGACTTCCGGTGGCAATCATCGCGCGAGAGAACCGCAGAGGACAGTCATCAACGGTGATGGAACTGGTGCCCGTGAACTGTGCGGATCCGAAGAACACATCCACACCGAGTTCCCGAAATCGTTGCGCAGAATCATGCGGCGCAATCCCCGCACGCAGCGTTCGCATCCGCTGCATCACCGTTGGGAAATCCGGTGCGGTGAACTCCGTCGCCGGGATTCCAAATTGAGAGTTCTGTCGGTTGGCTGCCACCGCCCGCGCGGCGCGGATTAAAGCCTTGGATGGGACACATCCGGTATTCAGGCAATCCCCGCCAAGCAGGTTACGTTCAATCAGAGCAACCCGTGTCCCAAGCCCGGCCGCACCAGCAGCGGCCACCAGTCCTGCGGTACCACCGCCAATCACGACCAGTTGATACTCACTGCCAGCCTGCGGAGCTGGCCAGTTTTCCGGATGAAGTAATTCCCGACGCTGGATTTCTTCAGGCGTCTGGTCAGGGGGCATCTGAGCGTCAGTCATAAAAGGATTCCATCAGCCCGAATCTGCCAGTCACCAGGGACTGCTGGTGGGCGGAGGACTGTTTTCGATTACCTGCCGGGCTTCTCTTTGGCGGTGGACACGGCAGCAATGACACAGCGGAATCCCACGGCGTCATCTTTGGTGGCCGCAGGAACGAGGGTTCTGGCGCTGCTGGTCAGCCGGGAATAGTGATCCTTCCATGAGCCGCTGCGAAGGATCACTCGGTCTTGTTCCTGCTCCACATCAAGGACCCGGCTGAGTATGGGGTCGTGTGTCACAAATTCCGACAGGTAACCATGCATGTCGTAAAGTCCCCATGGATTTGGTTTCAACGCACCAACCGGAGGATCATTTCCCGCAGCGTTGCCGGTGTGCCAGGCGTATGGGTCAAGGAGCGAAGCCTGTTTCCCTTCGTCGTCGTCACTGGTTGCGGAATCACCGAAGCTGTAACGACTTCTGGTGCCGGCACGGCAGCAAAACTCCCACTCGGATTCCGTTGGCAGACGGACGTTGTGGTCAGTTGCCAGGAGATCCTTCTGACGCAACAGGACAGTCAACTTTGCACAAAACTCCTGTGCCTCCGCCAGCGTCATCATTTCGACGGAATTCCGCGGGCCCTTCCAGCGACTGGGGTTTTCGCCCATCACCAGTTCGTACAGTTCCTGAGTCACCTCATATCTGGACATGCGGAACGAGTGCCGAAACTCCACTGTGATTTTCGGCAATTCCTGTTTGGGGTCAGCGGTTCCGAGGACGATGCCCCGAGCCGGAAAGCCATTGCCGGGGGTAATTGCGACAAATTCTTCAGTGAACCGCTTCAGAATGCCCAGGCCTGCTGCTTCATCGGCAGCTTTGCATTGGGTCACGGGCAGCAACAGCAGGAATGTTGCGAGCAGTGATTCTGTGACTCTCATCAGATTCTCCGGGGGGCAGGGTGGTGAGGATCTGTCAATCCTTGCGGTGATCAGGGGTTTGTGGTGGTCTTGAGCTGCCATTCTTCATTGAAGAAATCTGCGGCTGCGACTTTTCCGGGCCAGACATTTCCCGGTGCGGTGCTGAGATCAATGACGGCCCAGTCAGGAAGCATCGGTACCTGTCTGGCATTATTCAGATATGCGTAATCCCGAAATGTAAAGCTGCTGTTCAGGACAACATAACGGTCCGGGTTCAGTGGGTTGGGAGCAATCATGATCAACGCGTGTCCAGATGCATCCCACGATTGAGCGCCCGCAGAGACGGCCGTGTCGTCCCACTGGATCGGCAATCTGGCACCGATTTTTCCAAGCACGGAGTTTGAGTACGGATCCCCCCAGAGCACAAGGTTGCAGTCGGAAATCATCTCCGGGGTGACATCCGTATCATCCACGACACGTGCGTCGCCTCGGAAATGTCGTCGCCAGTGTTCAACTGCGCGCTCAAGTTCAGCGTTTGCCCACTTCCCAACGGCGTCATGAGCTGCCTTTCCGGTGGGACGAACAAACACAAAGGAGTCCATGAAGGCGTCGTCGATGGGTCCCTGTAGCCCATGGGTTTTGCGAAGCCCCGCTGGTTTCGGGCCCGCATGCCACTGACCGTTTTCTCGCTGGTGGACCTGAAGTTCAAAGCCTCCATCTGAGAATGGACCCTGCAGTGGCAGCCACTGTGGAGCTCGGTCAGAGTCGGGAGATGCAATTGAGACCTGGATCGGGCGAGGCTTGTTGCCGAGCAGGTTTTGCAGGACTGCTGCAGAGAGCGGAAGTTCACCGGACTTAAAGTTCAGTCGGAAGGCGTTGATATTGCGTGCGGAGACACGCAGTACAGGACCGCGATCGCTTGTCTGCAGTTCGCAACTGACACGCAGTTCTGCCGGTTTCCAGTGCTCCGTCAGCCCGTCAATGGTCGCGGACCTCATGCGGTTATAACGCAGCGAATAGGTGGTCAGGTGGATCAGCGGAACGGAGCGTGGGCGGCCGGTGATGGCGAGATCTGCCAGGGCAGCGTCCACTGCTGCTGCTGATACCGGGTCGTAGGTGTGACCCATTCCGGGGCCAATCAAATGTCGCAGCCGCATGCCGCGTTCGGCCAGTGCTTCCTCCATCACATCTGCCGCCTGCTTTTGAGGATCATTCTCGCCGCTGTAGGCAACGGTTGGACAATGCAGAAGATTGCCGGACCATTTGTCACAGTCGTAGAGATTCCAGAGCGTCTTTTCCCATGGCTGGGGGTTCAGTGTTTCCTTCTGGAAGACGTCAAGGAATCTGGGAGTCTCTGAAAACCCTGCCCCCGGGTTGGCGGCAAACCAGCGATCGGCGTAGTGCGTGGCAAACTGCCAGCATGCGGCGCCGCCCATCGAAAACCCTCGCACACTGGTTCGCTCATCGTCGATGCGATATCGCGATCGGACGTCATCCAGTGCTTCCAGAACATCAATCTCGCCGGCAAACTTGAATGCGTTGGAGTAGCGTCCATAGGGATGCAGCACGATGGTGTGATCCGGAGCGAAGCGTCCGCGGTTCTTCATGCGATCCCAGAGGAAATTGACCTCACTCAGTTTTTCGCCGCGTCCGTGAAACCACAGGTCGCAGCGAGAAGGCACGGTGTGATGCGTGTCGTAGTCATCCGGAATTACCACGCCATATGGCTGTACTGTCCGGTCAATACGGCTGATGTACCCACGGACGATCAGTCCTGTTTGCCTGGTCCACTGCGGGTCGCCCGCCAGCAGTTGAGCACATCGAGCAAGGCCTTCGTCAAGCAGCCCGTCAGCTTTGCCGAATTCGTTTTCTGCAAAAAACTCGTTGTAGTCCAGAGCACAGCGGACAGCTCGCTCAAAGATCATGACATCCGGAAGCAAAGCCCGGTCGGCCTGCTTGTGCTGTTGGACGGACGCAATCTGAGTCTGCAGTTGATTGAGCTTGCTGCGAAGTTCCTGTTCCTTTTCAGCGGGAACGGTGATGCCCTGGGCAGGGATTCGCCGGACCTTGTCCGGGATATTGTCCTGTGGTCCATCGGCAAAGACCGGACTTAAAAGAAACAGACTGATAGTGAGGCAGCGTAGTGACAGCATTGTGGCGAGCGTCCATCCAAATGGGGTTGGGGATTCTGGAACAGAACCGCAGCCGTATTCTGGCAATTTTTGTCAGGATTGGAACACGCACAGCCCGAATTCAGCTTTCTGACTGTGTGATGATCCGGGGGCTTCGCATTTCCTGTGAGTGGTGGCGTTTGCTACATTAGATGAGGATGCGGGAGCGATCCCACTTTTCGGCAACGGCCGCATTGATGCTTCTGCTTCAGGACACACTTCCGCCTGCCGGCGATTCCGGCTGTGCGGGCCACAGCACTGTTTGAGATTTTCTATGTCTGAAAACAACGAGGATGCACTGTCCTCTGATGCCGTCGAGTTGCTGCATCAGGCGTGGGGCAAACTGCAGGATCAAATTCGTAAAGTCATTGTGGGGCAGGATGATGTGATTGAACAGATGCTGATTGCTCTGTTCAGTCGTGGTCATGTCCTGCTGGAAGGCGTTCCGGGGCTTGCCAAGACACTGATGGTCAGCACGGTTGCCCGCAGCCTGTCGATGAGCTTCTCTCGAATTCAGTTCACACCTGACCTGATGCCTGCGGACATCACAGGGACCGATATTCTGCAGGAGAATCGATCAACCGGAGAACGCGAGTTTCGGTTTATTCCCGGCCCGCTGTTCCACAATGTTGTGCTGGCTGATGAGATCAACCGAACGCCGCCAAAGACTCAGGCCGCGTTGCTGGAGGCAATGCAGGAACGTCAGGTCACGGTGGGGCAAACCATTCATCAGCTCAGTTCACCTT
This sequence comes from Planctomycetota bacterium, assembly GCA_017859815.1. GTDB lineage: Bacteria > Planctomycetota > Planctomycetia > Planctomycetales > Planctomycetaceae > SXXK01. The sequence continues at coordinate 32,375 of JAFMMM010000010.1, forward strand.
TCTTCGTGCTGGCCACGCAGAATCCGATTGAACAGGAGGGAACCTATACCCTGCCGGAAGCACAACAGGACCGCTTCATGTTCAAGGTATTTGTGCGTTACCCGACGTTCGAAGAAGAGCGACAGATCGCAAGACAGACCACTGCTGATTCTTCCTCAGAGGTTGCGGAGGTCCTTTCAGGCGAAGAAGTGCTCCGGATTCAGGAGACCGTACGACAGGTTGAAGTCAGCGATCACATCATCAATTACTGTCTCGCCATTGTCAGGCAGACACGGGTTGGTGAACCTGGAGTTCCGGAGTGGGTCGGCGAAATGCTGGGTTGGGGCGCCGGTCCGCGAGCTGTGCAGAACCTGCTGGTTGGTGGCAAGACACGAGCGTTGCTGAACGGCCGCACCAATGTTTCTCTGGAAGATATCCAAAAGCTGGCGGCTCCGGTTCTGCGGCACCGCATCGTTCCCAACTTCACCGCCGAAAGTGAAGGGGTCACGTCCGACGACATCATCGAGCGTCTGATTCAGGAAACAACCACTGACGAGAGCGAGCTGACTCGTGACCCGGCACTTGGAAAAATCTTTGCGGCCTGAAGAACTGGCTCGCATTTCCCGACTGGAACTGCGAGCAGGTCAGGTGGTTGAGGGGTTCGTCTCCGGGATGCATCGCAGCCCGTGGTTCGGGCAATCTCTCGAATTTGCACAGCATCGCGAATATGTGGCCGGGGATGATCTGCGCCGCATCGACTGGAAACTCTGGTCACGTTCGGATCGCTACTACCTCAAACAGTATGAAGAGGACACCAATGTCCGTGTCATGCTGGCGGTGGACGGCAGTGAATCGATGCAGTTTGGTTCCGGCGAATTGAATAAGTTTGAGTACGCTCAGACCGTGGCTGCAGCGCTCAGCATGCTGGCGCTCCGACAGCACGATTCGGCGGGAGTCAGCGTCTTCGATACCAATGTACGCAGTCAGGTTCCCGCCAGCAGTCGCCATAATCAGCTGCAGGCCATCATGGCAGCCCTGCAGACCGAGGTCAGCAGCGGTAAGACCGAGATTCTGAGTGTGTTGAAGCAGACAGCAGAAACTCTGACACGCCGCAGCATTGTGGTGCTCCTTTCAGATCTGTTTTGCTCCCGTGATGATCTTTTTCGCGGGCTCCAACTGTTGCGGCAACGCAGGCACGAAGTGATCGTGCTGCAGATCCTCGATGATCAGGAAATGGAGTTCGGATTCAGCGGAACCATGCGATTTGAGGGGCTGGAGTCCAGCGGACGGCTCACCTGCGATCCGGCGGCCCTGCGTGAAGGGTATCTGCGGGCTTTGCAGTCGTTTCTGGAAACCATCCGGCGGCGTTGTGCAGGCAGTGGAATTGACTACCGACTCATCAGAACTTCCGAGAACCTTGACGCAGCACTGGCGCAGGTACTGATTCGCCGAATGAAGTGAGTGCTGTCCGGCATTTCTGCGGTGCGGAACGATCGCCGCGTCAGGCCAGCCCCAAATGTCTGCGACCCAGAAAATCGCGCAGTCTTGCGATTCTGCTTTGGGCGGTAATTCTGCCGTCGGCCACAGTGGGGCAGGTCACTGTCGGTCGGGTTTTCTGCAGCAAAAAAAACGTTCCCCGCAGCAAAAAGGGCGACTGTCGGAAACAGTCGCCCAATATCTTCACTGGCCTGCCGAGCGTCAGAATCAGACTTTGCCGAAGACGGTTTTTCCGGAGCTCTGCAATTCATCGCAGGCTCGTTGCAGTCGTGTTGCCACGCCTGTCTCTGCCAGCTTCAGATAGGTTCGTGGATCGTATTTCTTCTTGTTTCCGATCTCGCCGTCCACCATCAGAACTTCGTCGTAGTTCTTCAGCATGAAGTCAGCGACGGGGCGCGTGAACGCGTACTGAGTGTCGGTGTCGATGTTCATCTTCATGACCCCGTAGTTCAGCGTTTCCTGCAGCTGTGCAGCGGGAGTTCCTGAGCCGCCGTGGAATACGAGATCAAATTCAGCCTCGGCCCCGTACTTGTCCGTCACAGCCTTCTGACCATCTCGCAGAATTTCGGGCTTCAGTTTGACAGCACCCGGCTTGTAGTGCCCGTGCACATTTCCGAATGTGGCTGCGAACATGAAGCGGCCGAGACCGTTCAGTGCCTCGTAGACCGCGACCATGTCTTCTGGAGTGGTGTAAAGTTTTTCGTTGGCCACATTGGAATGGTCAATCCCATCTTCTTCCCCCCCGACAACTCCGGCTTCCACTTCCAGGATGATTTCGTTCTCTGCACACAGCTTCAGCAGTTCCCTGCTGATTTCCATGTTCTGATCGAGCGGCAGTTCGGAGCCATCAAACATGTGGGAATTGAAGAGATTCCCCAGGCCGGCAGCACGTCGAGCTGCTGTCGCGGCGATCAGCGGCTTCAGGAAGCTGTCGACTTTCTTTGCCTGGCAGTGATCGGTGTGTAAACCGACCAGAATGTCATACTTTTCTGCAAGTCTGTGGACCGCCTCGGCCAGCACAATGACGCCGTGCACGGAGTCCTTCACGTTCAGCCCCGAAGCAAATTCACCGGCACCGGTTGAGAACTGAATGATTCCGTCCGAGCCAGCGTCTGCGAACGCTTTCAACGCTGCATTGATCGTGACAATGGAAGTCACATTAATTGCGGGATAGGCGTAGCTGCCCTGCTGAGCGGCGTCGAGCATCTGAGCATACTGTTGAGGTGTAGCGACAGGCATTCTTACGGTGCTTTCAAAAAGACAACACTGGTAATACTGAGAATCAGCGCAGTGAACATTGAACGGAAGACACAGGCCGTTGCAGGGCGACAGTGTACAGGAAAAATCGACGGTGGAAGTTTCAGCCCTCCCCCACTTCTGCAGGAATTCCCTACATCAGTGAGGATTTCCGGTTGCATCCGGTGATTGCACGCTGGAATCCCAATCAGCGGAATAGAGCGGCGGAATCCCGGACACTGCTCCGGGGCCGGCAGTGCAGCCCCGATTGAGATCAACAGTTCTGCCTGCAGATCGCTGTCAACCAACACCCGGCAGCATGCCGGGCAATCAGTCGTACTGCAAAGACACAGCCGAAGAACAGCCGAAGAACACGGTGCTGTGGTGCCTCCCGTGACCAATGGGCAATGGAGCGTTTCCCATCATAGCCGCCGGTGTGTTTTTTTTCGCAACCTATTGCAATGAGACAGGTGGGTTATGCCTGGTGAGAATTCGGCAGCCGGCGGCGTAAGTGGACACAGTGTCCGGTGCGGAAGTCGTCCGCTTCCTCTGTCGCCGGGATGCCCAGCCTGCTTCCGGTGAGACAGATTGTTCAGTGTTTTCAGGGGACGAGAAGCACGCGATCAGGGCGGACATCGACTGTGCGAAAGTGGTCGCCGAAAATCTTCGGGAAGAATTGAGACCCTGGCTGACGAGTGCTGACGGCCTTGAGTGAAATGATGGTCTGCAGAACGCGATTCACTGCCGGAGTTTGTTCTCCTGTAATCTGAATCGGAATCCCGTTGCTGCGGAGCGTGGCCACGACATCACCCAGCCTCGCCCGATCTGCCTGCAGCTGAAACAACCGAGTTTGTAATGAGTCGGGGGAAACGGCTGGGTTGCCGGCAGCTTTATTCGGTCCTGCTGACAAGGCTGCGAAATCGGCGTGCTGATCGATGGTTGCAGTGAGGATCGCGTCGCTTCCCGACCACCGTGGCTGCGGACCCTGCTTCCACTGCTGCTGAATCGCGTCCCGCTGGTCCCGCTGCGATGGATGCCGGAGTGTGAACTCTTCGTCCACGGCGATGGGGCGGATTGTGACGGCCGGCTGCTGTGCGTCGGCGTCGGCATACAGATCAAACTGTGAGAGTACCAGACTGGCCAGTTCAAGAAACGTGAGTGGCGGAAGTTGCTGCTCTGCCCAAATGTCATGGGGTATCTGCGGCAGGTTGCGGATTTGAATCCCACTGCGATCGGCAGCCTGCCGAAGAATTTCAGCCGGCGTTGCCGGTGTTTGCCAGCTCTGTGGGAAGGAAGTTGTTGCCTGCCGTGGAATCGGTCTCCCCGGCAATTGTTTCCATTCGAGTTCCTGCTGGGCGGAATGCAGCAGCAGGACCGGAAGCCGCCGTGTCTGTAGTTGCGGGCCGATCAGCACATATTTGTCCGTCTGAACCACGACGGCTCCCGGTATCACCTCAGCCGTCTGCTGCAGGATTCGAATTCGTGGGACAAAGCCCGAGTCAATACTCACTGGCTGTCGGGGGTTCAGCAATCGATGACGAAGTACAGCGGCACCGGACTGGCTGCTGAAGTCATTCAGCATTTGGCCAAGCGAAACGTCACGAACCGACCAACTGACAGACGTATCAAGGATTTTGCGCAACTGCTTTCCAGCTGCTGGAGGCGCGGAATGAAGAGGGGCACCGGAAACGGCGAACAGGACCGTCAGCAGTGCCGCTCTGATGAACGCTCGCCGAACAGGGTGTTCGGGTACGAAGATGTCATGTCTGCGGCACATTCAAATCCTCGCTGAGAAAAGGGTACATTGATGAAGCAACGTCGCAGATCGCGAACGCAGAATCCGGCGACAAAACCTGGCGATAGAATGCGGTTGCAGTCCACCGACAGACTGCGTTGTCGCTTACCGGCAGATGCAGGCCTGGGGACGTCCCCGGAATTGGCAGGTAAAGATCCTGGCTGGAAGCCGTGGTGTTTGAGAAATCCCGCTGGGTCCGCCCCCGCCTGGCCAGTAGAATATTAGCGTCGCAGTGCCGCTACAGAAGGGTTTAGGGATGAAAAAAACGCAGGCCGTCGGGATCGATCTTGGAACGACTTATTCCAGTCTCGCCGTACTGAACAAGCACGGCCAGCCGGTCACCATTCCGAATCAGGATGGTGAACTGTCTACGCCTTCCGTGGTCTATTTTGATGGGGCCAACGTGGTCGTCGGTACCGAAGCGCTGCGAAATGCGGTTTCATCTCCCGACCGCGTTGTCCAGCACGTCAAACGCTGGATGGGAGATCCGCAAAAGCTCTGGGAGGTTGATGGCCGCGGTTATACACCAACGGATATCTCTGCGTTAATCCTGAAGAAACTCCTTCGCGATGCAGAAACGCAGCTTGGGAAAATTCGCGAAGCTGTGATCACGGTGCCGGCGCTGTTCAGCGAAACACAGCGTCAGGAAACGCTGAACGCCGGGCACGCGGCGGGTCTGGAAAAAATCCAGATGATCAACGAGCCGGTCGCCGCTGCGCTCTGCCATGTTCTGGGTGACGAGGGACTGGCCTTTGCCGAACTGGCTGTCGACCAGAAAATCCTGGTCTTTGACCTCGGTGGCGGTACGCTGGATCTTGCTGTCGTTGATTATCGTTCTGAACACGTGCGGGTTATCGCATCCGGCGGAGATCCTGAACTTGGCGGACTCGACTGGACGCGGGTTCTGGTGGATCTGGCAGCCGGGCGCTTTCTTGAAGAAACCGGGATCGATCCAAGAGATCATCTCCGCAGCCTGCAGTATCTCAGTCTTGAATCAGAGCAGGCAAAGCGAAGTCTGTCCGCAAGAGATCGCGCTGCGGTTTCTGTGCAGCATGAGAACCAACTGAAGACTTACCAGATTGGAAAGAACGGGTTTGAACTTTCCAGTGCGAAGTTGCTGGAGAAGTGCCGACAGGTGACGAACGGTCTGTTGGCGGATAACAGCCTTGGCTGGGCTCGCATCGGCACTGTGCTGGTCACCGGTGGGGCTTCCCGAATGCCAATGATCCGTGATCTGTTACAGAAAATGTCCGGCCGGACATTGAATCGTACGTTGTCTCCGGATCAGTCGATCGCTCATGGTGCCGCCAGCTATGCGGGGATGTTGCTGTCCGGAGATGGCAGAGCTCAGGACCTGTTCAGCGGCAAAGTTTCGGAACGACTCGGCCGGATCCAGCAGCAAAGTGTGAACGCCAGACCACTCGGCATCATGGTTCGGGATCAGCAGGCGGGGCGTCGCGTTCCGTGCTGGCTGATTCGGGCGAACACTGTATTGCCTGCGGCAGTGACCCATATTTTTGGGACAGCAGGCCCCAACCAAAGACGAGTGCGAGTGCGTCTTGTGGAAGGTGGGCTGGGGAAGCAGCCTGCGGTCGAAGTTGGTGAATGTGTGATTACTGATCTTCCACAAAATCTCCCGGAGGGCTCCAAAGTTGAAATCACAATTGCATACGATCAGCAGGCGAGAATTCAGGTGACGGCTCAGGAGCTCCAAAGTCGTTGTCAGGCCACGGCGAATCTGACACGTCCGGGGAATGTGCTGCAGACGCAGTCGCCGGGCCGCGGCGAGTCAAAGAACGCAAAGACGCCACAAGCCAGGAAACAAGCCGCCGGAAAATCTGCCAGACCCGGTGCGAAAGCAAAGCAAAAGCGGCCCGCGCGCAAGCCCCCGCGGCCAAAACCTCGCCCCCCCGCCGCAGCAGTGACAGACTTTGGGGCAGAGTGTTTTGACGATGACTTGTTGCGAGCGATGTCGGATGCTGCAGATGAGAGCCCAGTCTTCTTGTGTCATCGGTGCGGAGTGGAGCTCAACTCCGCTGGCTACTGCGACGACTGCGATGGCGATCAGGCCCAAAGCAACCCTTCAGACAGCCTGAAGCAGCGCGATGAATCCGTCGAAATCTCAGAAGAAGAGTTCTGGGATTACGAACTCGATCAGGAATGAAGGGAATCCCGTACTTCGTGAGTCAATTTCGGCGATCCTGCATTGGGAGAAAGCCGGTCGGAGATGTGGGGACGAAAAAAGTTGTCTCGGGGCTGACTCGCGGTGTCTGCTCGTGGATTTCTCAGCGCAGCGTCAGGGCCCGTGTTGATATGTCCATGTGTTCATATGTGGATATGTTCATGTGTTCATTGCCAGCTGGCGTCCCCCGCTAATTCGAGGATTTGAATGTGGCCGGCCAGCCTGCGTAGATTCCCGGCATTGAGCAAAGCCCCGTTGAATTCGGTGATCGCTGCGAATTTCAGCTCGGGAAACGGCGATGAGCAGTGCATATCCTTGAGATTTGGCTGTTCAGTCCGTAGCATCTGTCGCAATCGAACGCTGTTCCGCGGGGCAGTTTTCGAGGATCTGTTCGGTGCCCGGCTCGGTTCAGTGTTTTTGACCGGTACCATGTGATCGCAAGCGGTTTGTTACGAGGTTTTGGAGTTGCGGAGCGTGGCTTTCTGCGTTGATCAGGCACCTTTGCCTGTCTGTTGTCTGCAGAGGCTTCGGAGAATGGTGTGATCTTGGACGAGCCGAAAGAGGAGCAAGTCACCCGCATCTTGTTTGTGTGTACAGGGAATACGTGTCGCAGTCCGATGGCGGAGGCCTTGTTTCGCTCGGCCGCGGCGGAGTTTCTAAAGTGTTCCGTCTGGCAATTGCGGGAACATGGGGTTGATGTGTTTTCGGCGGGCGTGGCTGCATGGGAGAATTCCCCCGCATCGCCTCAGTCTGTCGAAGTGATGAAGGATCGTGGGCTGGATCTGACTCAGCATCTATCGCGGCAGGTTACTGCGCAGATGATTGCACAGTCAGATGCTGTGCTGGCAATGACCCCGCGACATCAGGCTGTTCTGCAGCAACTGAGTCCGGCTGATTCCGAACGGATTTGGTTACTGGGTGGAAGCGGTGTGGACATTGCCGATCCATTTGGCGGAAGTGTTGAAGAGTACAGGCAGTGTGCCGGCGAGATCGCGGAATACACCGACCGGTGGGTCCGCAGGTTGTTGTCGAAGAAGGTTGATGAACTCTGATGAAGATCGGTATTGCCAGTGATCATCGTGGCGTAGCCATGAAGACCCGACTGACACAACTCCTTGAGAGCCTGGAGTGTGATGTGGTGGACTTCGGTCCGCATGACTCCCAGAGCGTGGATTATCCTGACTACGCTGCCGAGGTGTCCCGAGAGGTTTCATCCGGCAGGCTGAATCGGGGGATTCTGATCTGCGGAACCGGAATTGGTATGTGCATCGCCGCCAACAAGTTTGCCGGCGTTCGCGCCGCTCCGTGTCACGACAGTGTGACTGCCGAATACAGTCGCATGCACAACGACGCGAATATCATCTGCCTTTCAGCTGATCAGTTGAGCGAGCAGGTCGCTGATCAGGTGATTCGAATCTGGCTGCGGACCGAGTTCGAACAGGGTCGGCACGGGCGGCGACTGGAGAAGATTTCGCGTTTGGAACATGAGGTTGCCGTGGATTTAATGGATCGCGAGCGCCAGCAACGCGAATAGTTGTTTTCCGCAGAGCAGCCTGCTCCGCAACCGGAGAACTCCCAGTGCGGATTCGTGCTCACGCGAATTGTCTTCCAGTCGGGGAACAGAAGGGAAGCTTGCAATGAATGCCCAGAGTTTAAGATTTGCCAGGACTCACGAGTGGGTCTTTGTTGAGGGGGACACAGCTACACTGGGGATCTCTGAATTTGCGGTTGGGCAGTTGACAGACATCGTGCACATTGAGTTGCCGCAGCCGGGAGACACAGTCAGTCCGGGCAGTCCATTGGGGGAGGTGGAGAGTGTCAAAGCGGTCAGCGACATCTACTCCCCGTTGACGGGAGAGGTGGTCGAGGTCAATGACGCGCTCCCTGGTGATCTGAACCTGCTCACCGAAAGTGCTTACTCCGACGGCTGGATCGCCAGGATTCGGCTTCGGAATGCTGATGAGCTGGATGCGCTGATGAGCTTCGAAGAATATCAGAAGCATTGCGAATCGGCCTGATACCGGAACCGGTTCCAGTCCACCAGACTTGCAGCGATCAGCCGAAAGTTGAGGTTTGCCTGTGACTGATGCACCAGCGAAAAGCGGCAGCCGGAACGAGCAGACAGCGGCAGTAAGTGTGCGGCGTGTTGGAAAGGCCTTTGCTGCAGTACAGGCACTGCACGATGTCAGTTTCGAGATTCATCGCGGCGAACTCCATGCCGTGATGGGGGAAAATGGCGCTGGCAAAAGCACCCTCATGAAAATCCTTGCCGGGGTCATTTCCGACTTCACCGGGGAATTGGAGGTCAACGGTGAGCTGCGTTCCTTCCAAAATCCGTCTGACGCCGAAGCTGCCGGAATTGGGATGATTCACCAGGAACTGAATCTGGTGGAGCAGCTGAGTGTTTCCGCGAACGTATTCCTTGGCCGCGAGATTTGTTATCGCGGCGGACTGCTGAATTCGGCAGAGATGAATCGCCGTGCTGCGGACCTGCTGACTGAACTGCAGGCTGAGTTTGATGCTTCAGCGCTGGTTCGCGATCTGCGTATCGGAGACCAGCAACTCGTCGAGATTGCTCGAGCACTGTCCCTGGCGACCGAAATTCTGATCATGGATGAGCCCACGAGTGCGCTCACGGAGTCGGAAGTCGAGCGACTTTACCAGGTCATCGAGCAGTTGCGGCAGCGTGGGGTGACGATCATTTACATCTCCCACAAGATGGATGAAGTCTTTCATCTGGCCGACCGAATTACTGTACTTCGCGATGGCTGCTTTGTCAGGACGCTGCGAAGAACTGAAACCGATCCTCGAGAGGTCGCCCACCTGATGGTGGGTCGAGAACTTCCTGAACGCTCTCGACATGCTGCCTTCGACGCGGCATCATCGGAGGTGGCATTGGAGGTCAGGAACCTGTCTCTCACCCGGTCCGGTCAGGGGATTTCTCAGCGACTGCGGGATATTTCTCTGCGTCTGCACAAAGGAGAGATCCTTGGAATCGCCGGCCTGATGGGAGCTGGTCGCACAGAACTTCTGGAGAGTTTGTTTGGGGTGGCTTCTGGCATTGTCAGTGGAGAGATCATTGTTGGTGGAGAGAGCTGCCAATTCCGGCATCCGGCGGAAGCAATGCAGGCAGGACTGATGATGGTTTCAGAAGATCGCAAGCGGCTGGGGCTCTTTCGCCAGCTGACGGTGCGGGAGAATATCAGCATCAGTGCACTGCGTGAAATTGCATCCGCAGGAATTGTCGGTGTCGGTGCGGAGCAGACTGCGGTCGGTGAGGTCATGTCACAACTTGCAGTGAAAGCTGATTCGCCCGAAAGTCGAATGACATCGCTCAGTGGAGGCAACCAGCAGAAATGCATCCTCGCCAGATGTTTGATGACAAATCCTCGCGTTCTGTTGTTGGATGATCCCACACGCGGTGTGGATATTGGCGCAAAGACAGAGCTCTATGCGCTGATGCAAAAGTTGGCTCAGGAGGGCATGTCGATCCTGGTGACATCCAGTGAATTGCCCGAATTACTTGCGGTTTGCGACCGCATTCTGGTGCTGAGTGAGGGGATTCTGACGGCAGAGTTTCCCGTTGAAAAAGCGACTGAACAGGCGATCATGGAAGCCGCGACTCAGAGTAGACGGACTGCATCAGCGTCCGATCACTAAGGCTGCAGTCGCCTGGCAGCGGCTTTCTGCCCGCGATTTGCGCGATGGTGGCAGAATTTGCAGGTGCACGTGAGTTGTGCGAACTCAGTGGAGCAAACCCGTGCACCTTCTCTGTCTTCAGACGGGAGTGCATATTGAGGGGACCTGCGCGGGCGGGTATATTGGCTGGCAAAGATGCACACTCTTCACGGTCGGGTCAGGTTTTGATGCTTCGCTTTGAGCAATTCTCCCAGGACACACAATTTCTCAGGCTGGTTCATCGCGAACCGGACGTGGATCTTGTTGCTGCCGGACTCGAGATCGCTCGCGATGTTCATCCAAACCTGGACTTTTCTCGAACCCGCGCGGCTTTGCAGCAAGCCGTTGCCAGACTGACTCACCCCATCACTCGGGCTGGTTCCGACTTTGATGAGTTGAAGCTTCTGGTCTGCTACATGACAGAAGAGATGGGGCTTTACGGCCGGCCTGATTGTCTCGACGATGTAGACGCACATTATCTGCACAAAGTCCTCGAGACGGGACGAGGAATTCCGATTTCACTCTCCCTGTTGTATCTGCATGTGGCGAATGAACTCGGTATTCCTCTGGAGCCGATTGCAACACCGGGCAGATTCCTCACCCGTCTGCAGACCGAGGCGGGTGTGCTTTACGTGGACGCGTTTGACCAGGGACGCATTCTGGATGAGGTGGAGTGTGTGGAACTGATTTGTTCAACAACTCAGTTTTCGCCTCAGGAAGTCTACCGCTTTTTGCGACCGGCCGATGAGCGTTCGATTGCAATTCGGATGCTGCAGAATCTGAAAAATCTGTTTGGGCGTCAGGAACGCTGGACAGACGCATGGCGCGTTCAGAGCCGTCTTAGTATGTTAATGCCCGGTTCGTGGCGTGAACGTCGGGATCATGCAGTGCTGACTCTTCGTGCCGGTCGATACGGAGAGGCCGTCGAACTGCTGAAAAAAAGTCTGAGTGTTTGTCCGGATGAGGACCGACAGTTCCTGCAGGGACATCTCAGTCAAGCATTGCGGCTGTTGCCCGAAAGCAACTAAGACCTGCGTCCCTGCTGCTTGACGCCACGTGCACGATCTCGGCGTT
>JAFMMM010000113.1 GCA_017859815.1 Planctomycetota bacterium
CGGCGGTGGCATGTTCTCTCTGCCAGACAATCCGGCCGGGAAGCCAGCCACTGCGGATACTGCCTCTGGTGGGATCACCCTGAAGCCCGGTTCCAAAAAAAAGTAGGCTCGGCCCGTGAGACAGGCTCGCTGAACGGCGGCGACTATCGTCCGCGAACTGCGATTCCTGTACAGCAGTCGAAGACAGAAAGCGACCTGGAGGATGTGAAATCCTCGAGGTCGTTTTCGCATTTGGCTGGCTCGCGGATGAATGCTCAGTTTTGCAGTCTCAGGTTTCGGCCTGGTGGTGCGGACGAGTCGCCGGTGGATCGAGAAAAGATTCTCTCCGCCCGCCGGGCTCTTCAGGTCTATTCCGCTGCTGAGGGCGCTCCCGCGAAGCGATGGGGGATCGTTTTCCGCGACTACCTGATTTCCGACGACCAGTTGGCGTTACTGATTCGCAGTCTGCATGAAGACCGTAAGTACGACACGGCAGTCACGTGTCTGGAAGCTGCGATCAGGTCTGGTCGTGCCGCTCCGTGGCTGTACGACGTACTGGCACTGCAGATGAAGCTTGCTGGACGTGATGCAAAACAAATCGCGAGGGTGCTGCGATCTCAACTGGATTTTGGAGTCTCCGATATTCCTCAGTTGCTGTTAACCGCTGCTGTACTCTCAAGATTTGAGGCATGGGAGCCTGCCCTGTCGACCCTGCGAGATATTGAGCAGCTGGACCCCACGAACCCTGATCTGTGGTTATTGGCCCGTAGTGTTGCGGACAAAGCACGAGATCCCGAAGCGATCGTTTGGGCTCGATGTGGGATACTCAAGTTCGTCTGGGACACGGGGTTTGAACAGGAGCACGCTGAGGCGGTTCGTGCTGCGTCTGCTGTCATCACGCAACTACGGAAACAGGGAATGACTGATCAGGCCGAAGAGCTTCAGACCAGGCTGGTTGAAGCCAGCACGATTGATCTGAAGGTCAGCATCAGTTGGGTTGGTGCAGCGGATCTGGATCTGATTATTCGGGACCCACTGGGTGAGGAGTGTAGTTTTCGTCGCAGAACAACTCCCTCTCTGGGGCGACTTGTTCGTGAAACGGGAGTTGCAAAGCCAGCGTCAGGAAGTCGCGAAGAAGTTTTCGTTCAACCGAGGGCGCACGCGGGTATCTACGACGTTGCAGTTCGATTTGTGCTGGGTGAAGTCCCTTCCGGGACGGCCGTAGTTTCGATTACGCAGGCATTCGGAACGCCCGGCGAGAAAACGGAGACCCGAATCATTCGTTTGGGATCCGACGACGTTTCATTACGCACAGCGGTCCCCGCCGGGCGGCTGGGAATTCCGAAGAGTGGCGGAAAGCAATAGTTCAGCCATGAGTTCGGCCGAATCTGCTGGATCAGCCTTGGATTTCGTCGCCGCCGTGCAAAATTTGGCGGCAACGGGGTGAATTGCGACGAAAACGACTTCAGGAAGTATTGACCCAATTTTGCGATCCATTGTACGGTCCTCGCACGACGTGTGGGAAGGTGTCCTTCTGAGTGCTTCCCGAGAATTGCGTCCAATCGCCCCCGGAAGCAGCTTGAGTCCTCCGCCCCCCCTGGGATTCGCTGCTTCCGGGTTTTTTTATGCATTGTCAGTCGGTCTGAATGGACATTCCTGTGCGGATTATGGCGTTGCCGATTGCCAGAGACCCTGCTGTTTCATCAGAATAGGGGGATTGGGGGGGGACACTGCCCGCCCTGTTCTTGCCAACCCACGTGAAATTTTGCGGGTCTGTCGTGCCCGTCAGGAGAGCCGTTGGATGCTGAATGTTCGATTCATCACATTATTAACATGCTGTTTGTTTCTGATTCCCACGGCTCAGGGACAGCAGTTTATTGATTTGCTGAAAGATCGTGACTTGAGTCAGTGGATGCTGCCCAGTGGAGAAGATGTGCAGCAGGGCTGGGTGTTTGACGACGAGGGGCAACTTCACCTTGATGGGCGAGGGGGAAACATTATTACGCGGGATGAATTCGGCGATTTTGACCTGTGGTTTGAGTACAAGATTTCAGAGAAGGGAAATAGTGGCATCAAATACCGGGTTCGTAAGTTTGGAAACTCATGGCTGGGCTGTGAGTATCAGATTCAGGATGATGCGGCGTTTCCCCGGATGGCTACAAAGCACTACACCGCTTCCATCTACGATCTTGTAGACCTGTCTTCGCCGGTTCTTGAACGTAATTATGGTGACCCGGACGGGTTCAGCATTGGCCACATTCAGGTTCATAACCATCGCATTCGTCACTGGATGAACGGAAACCTCATCATTGATGAAAATGACACTTCAGAGCGTTTCGCTGAAGCAATTCAGAACAGCAAGTTTCGGAATGTGGAGGGATTTGGCGTCAACACTCAGGGACGCATCATGCTCACTGATCACTCTTCAGAGGTCTGGTATCGCAATATCTATATTCGACGCCTGGATGAACCTGCAGCAGAAACTCAGTCGAATCGGGTTCGTCGCGTTCGCAGACGGCGTTGAGTCAATGAAACGTTGGATCCGGATTGAGCGGGCATAAGCATGGAAGTTGTCGCAGCCGGTTCGGAAACCATTCATTGGATACGTGAGTTGGTTGAGTCAGCCGGTCCCTTCGGCTGGCTCGTCTATCTCCTGTTGGTGACTGTAGAAGTGGTCGTGGCACCGTTGCCCGGGGTGCTGCTGTATATCCCCGGAGGGATGATTTTTGGCCCGTGGCCTGGAGGCAGCCTCGCTTTGGCAGGCAATGTGCTGGGGGCAGGACTCGCTGCGGCACTGGCAAACCGGATTGGGGACCGTCTGCGCAGGCGGATTGATCCGAATAACCAGCTGCAAAGACTGCAGTCGCTTTTGCAGCAGCGCAGTACGACGCTGATCATTCTACTGCGGCTGAATCCACTCACGTCCAGTGATCTCGTCTCATACGCCGCTGGAATGGCCGGCGTCAAACCTCGCAGAGTAATGCTGGCCACGGCTGTGGGCATTATGCCTCTGTGCTACCTGCAGTCACATCTGTCAGATACCGTCTTCAGAGTCTGGCCTGGGCTGTTTCTACCGTTAATCGGCGGAACGATTGTCCTGCTGCTGGCCGTCCTGCTGTTCTCTGTTCGTCGCCGGGACTCGGCCTGAGGGCAAGCCAAAATGATTTCGAAACAACTGGGGGACGGGGCCGAGGTATGCCTGATTGGCATAGGGGGCCAACCGTCCTGCCTGGCTGATATATGGCGTCAAAAAGATCAGGCCGCTGCAGATTGTGAGTGGTGGCAGCATGGCCAGCCTGAGGCTGCGATGCCACCATCCGGAGGCAGGAGCCGACACGCCCCTGCCGCGGAACCATGCCCAGCCCATCAGGATGCGCGCCGGATAGACTAAGATCACACTGAACGGTGTGAGTAACAGCAGCGAATCTTCTGCAGGCAATCTGATTTGTCCGATGTAGAGCGGGATTGTGAGTAAATACAGCAGGAGGGTCGTCAGCATCCAGCTGAATGGCGCCTGCCGAATTCGCTGTCTCACCACTTTGATTTCGAAGACAGCGGCAAATCGTCCTTCGACCGCCTGATGAATCTGCAGGTATGGAAGCCACGCTGCGACAGGAATCATCAGCAGGAAACCAGCGACGGAGATCATGGCAAAAGCTGGTCCGGAGAGGTTTGGAGCAGAGCACGCGACCATCATTGAGGTGGGCAGCAATAACCAGATCATCCCCCCGATAAACGCTCGAAGCCCCAGCATAAAATGTCGCCCTAAACACAGTTGCCCCATGACAAAGTCGACGCTTTCAGCCAGGCTCTTGCGGCCAGCAGAAGTAAATACCGATCGAAATCCGCCACGCAGATTGCGGTAGGGACGCAGTAGTATGCGAAAGCGGCAGCCATTCAGAATAAAGCAAGTCAGGTAGATCAGCAGGAAACTATTCAGCAGCATAAGCATTGTTTGCATGTTTCGAACTGCTTCGGAATCGGCCCCGAGAATGATTTGTGCATGATGAATTCGAGAGGCCTGCAATTTGACCGGTAAACAGCAAACTGCCACAGTCAGGAACACCCGGCCGATCCGTGGCGCGAGGGGCAGCAAAGGCAACCCCTCTTTAAGACGGCCGCTGATCGCGACGCGGCGCTGGGCTTCGAGCAGCAGGCCGAGTGTCAGCAGGTGCAGACCGGGAATCGCCGCAAGAATTGACAGTACAGTGACCAGACTTAGCAGTGCAACCAGTTGTCGCGAGAATCTCTTGATCCTGCCAATGCACCATCTGAGCAGCCTCGCTGGGAGACGGCTTCTTCCTGCCGAACGTGGAGCCGCGGCGGAAAGCTGAATCTGAGAGCTTTCGGCGGAAGAGAGTTCCGATTGCAGGTGCTGCGAATCCGACATACTCGGAGGATACTCGTTGAACGTGTTCTTAAAGCCCATATCCGTGATTCCGAGAATCCGGATGATGGTAAATCCGGACATCGGGAGAGCCCGGCGTCCCCCTGCACACGACTTGAAACTGTATTGCTGATGGGCAAGAATGCCCCACCGACGATTCAGAAATCCGGTGAAACTGTATTACAGGGAACAGCTCGTGTCTCTTATCGATCGCGCCGAACGACTAAAAAAAGAACTCACAGACAAGTGGGTTGTCGTTTCAGAAGTAGCTCCGGAACTCAAACGTTTTGCGGCACTCACGGGAAAAGTGCGTACCGTGAACATGAATTGCCGGGCATTGGTGGAGTTTGATGACGGCGTAGACGTCGGCTGGTACGATATTGAACCGGGGTATTTGACCATCGTTGATGCACCGCGGGTCAAGGAAAAGCCAAAGGCTGCAGAGAAACCGAAAGCTGCTCCGGCGGCAAAGGCGTCCAACGCACCAGCAGCCGGTGGATCTCCGCTGGACAAAATTCGTGCCGCTGGTGCAGGTGGCGCGAAACCAGCTGCCGCAGGTGGCTCCCCACTGGATAAAATTCGCGCCGCGGGGGCAGTCAAGGAAACTCCTGAAGAGCCCGCGGTCGCACCAACTCCCCCGCCGCAGGCATCTGCTCCTGCACCCTCCGGGTCTCCGCTTGACCAGATTCGGGCGATGGGGGCAGCGAAGAAAGAGTGATCGTCACGACTCTGCGTTGCGAAATGGCGGCGTCTCTTTGCCTGCAGTCCTGAAGTCGGGGATGACCCTTCGTGGTCACATCAGGAAACCAATTGCAGTGGCTTCAATGAGCCCGATGACCAGAGTTGCAGATCTACGGCGCTAAGCCGGTGCAAGTTGACCAACCCGGGAATGAATCAATGCGTGTGGCCTGGCTTGAGTGTGCAACCGGGATCAGCGGCGACATGATGCTGGCTGCACTGATTGATGCGGGAGCTGAATTTTCTCGGATCAGCAAAGCGATCGATTCTCTGGGATTGCCAGGGGTGCAATTACATCAGCGCTCCGTGATGAAGGGGGGATTTCGGGTCCGGCAGATTGAGATCCAGCATCCTCCGCAGAATGCCCACCGCCACCTGTCAGACATTCGTGAATTGGTGGAAAATGCTTCTGAACTTTCCCCATCGCAGCGCGGTCTGGCCCTGCAGATCTTTGGCGTCATTGCTGCTGCAGAAGCGACCGTCCACGGTTCAACGGTCGAAAAAGTACACTTTCACGAAGTTGGAGCTATTGATTCCATCGTCGACATTGTTGGAGTGGCTGTCGCATTTGACCTGCTGGGGATTGACCGAGTGGTCTGCAATGCTGTGCCGCCTGGGCGAGGGTTCGTCAGCATCGATCACGGGGTCTGCCCTGTCCCTGCCCCTGGCACCGCCGAAATTCTTCGCGGCATTCCGCTTGCGGCGGTACCTATTGACGCCGAACTCACAACTCCCACCGGTGCAGCCTTTGTCAAGGTTCTCGCCGACTCATTCGGTCCGCTTCCCGCAATGACGATCGATAGAATTGGGTCCGGGGGCGGAAGCATGGATTTTGCTCCGCGCGCAAACATTCTTCGTGTTTTTATCGGCGAATCCTCGGCCGATGCGCAGCTCGAGTCCGTTGTGTTGCTGGAAACGAACGTGGATGACGTGACTGGCGAAACACTTGGATTTGTCCGAGAACGCCTGATGGAACTTGGGTGTCTGGATGTATTCATGACCCCGGTCCAGATGAAGAAAAACCGACCGGGAGTTACATTGGGGGCCCTTGTGCGTCCCCGCGATGTGGGCAGAGTTGAGGAATTGATTTTCGCTGAGACGGGAACGCTGGGCGTGCGTCGTCTCTGCATGGAGCGTTCGATTCGCAGTCGCGACACGATGATCGTCAAGACCGTGTGGGGGCAGATTCGTGTGAAACGAGGCTGGCGCACCGGAGGCGACGCCACATTTTCTCCGGAGTTCGACGATTGTGCTGCTGCCGCCCGGAAACACGGTATTGCCCTGCGGGATGTTTTTCGCGCTGCTGAGGCTGCGGGCCGCATGCAAGCTGCTTCTGACTCTGCACACATTCACGACCACGACCACGACCACGACCATGATCACGACCATGACCATGATCACGACCACGACCATGATCACGACCATGACCATGATACGTAATGCGAAGATACGTCCGATTACACCACTTTGGGGAAGATTCAGGGAATGTCAGTGCTCACCCTTTATTCCTCTGATCTCATGCTGATTAGTCGCGTCGGGGGCGTTGCTCGCGCGGCGGGCTGGGACTTCGAGTCTCGCACGGACACTCAGGATGCAGACGACAGTGAATTTGTAAAAGTGTTTCTGGATCTTGGATGCCGCAGTGTGGCTCCTTCTCAGCTTGTTGCAATCTACTCTGCTGCAACGCTGGAACGTGCTGTTGCCTTTGGGCCACATGTTCACGTGGATCTGCTCGAATCGGCCCGGAAAGCTGGTTTTGGCACTGTTGTATCGAGGGGGAGTTTCATGGGGAACGTGGCGGCATTTTTGGCACGGGTTGAGTGACTGTGATGCTCGCTCTGGTCGTTTCTACAACGGCACTTAAGCAGGTGCGCGCGTGGTACGGGTTCTTTGTCGTTGAGACTTCTTGTTTGGAGTGGACGGTTCGCTGTGGTGGTCTAAAATGCAAAGTCGGCAAGTGCGTTGCCAGTGACCACGCCTGGGCCTGAAACTGAACATCTGCGACAGCTGTATTTTTGTTTGCTGTATTTTTGTTTGCTGTATTTCCCCGGTTGAGTTGCTCTTTTTCGTCCGCGAAGGATGATCAGGGCCGCACCGCGGCACGAAGTTGTGAAATTCGTTTGCGGTTCATTCAGAACGCGAAGTGTGTGTGTGTGTGTGTCAAATGATTCTTTAGCAGTGGTTGGAGGAGTGCAATGAGATTTCAGCAACTTGCAATTTGGGGACTTGCACTTGTCTGTTCAGCGTCCAGCGGATTTGCGGCCGATCGTGTGATTCTGGGGGAAGACTCAACACTCACCGCTGGGATCCCCGGAACTGGTGCGTTGACTGACAGTGAGATTGCCGCATGGCTGGCTGATTCAGCGAATCACGAGACTTTGGACATTCAACTGCCACAAGGATTGTCACTTGGCCAGTCTCAGATGAAGGGGCTGCAAAAGAATCCGTTGACGCGGGCCAAGATTGAACTGGGACGGCAGTTGTATTTCGATACTCGCTTGTCAGCCAACAACACAGTCAGTTGCGCGTCCTGCCATCATCCGCAGGAAGGATACTCCCGACACACTGCAACAGGGGTAGGAATTGAGGCTCAAAAAGGCGGCCGAAATTCTCCGGTAAGTTACAACCGAATTCTCAGTGACCTGCAGTTCTGGGATGGGCGCGCGGGCTCGTTGGAAGAACAGGCTGTCGGCCCCATTCAGAGTCCAATTGAGATGGGGAATACACATGCGGCAGCCGTGGCAACATTAAAGGGGATCAGCGGTTATTCAATGCAGTTTGAGAAGATCTTTGATGACGGTGTCACGATCGACAACGTCGGGAAGGCCATTGCTGCATTCGAGCGAGCGCTCGTTACTGGGCCCTCTGCATATGATTATCAGGAGGCGTGGGGGCGTTACGCAGATCTGGACCCTGAAGATTTGCAGGATCTGCTGGAAGACGATGATTTGAAAGAGACCTACGAAACTGCTCGGCAGAATGTTGCCAGCAATCCCATGTCGGCGAGTGCACTTCGCGGAATGAAGTTGTTCTTCAGCAAGGAAGTTGGTTGCAGTGCGTGTCACGTGGGTGCCAACCTGGCTGATGAGCAGTATCACAATCTTGGCATCGGAATGTCGGCTGCGGAACCTGACCTCGGACGATTTACCGTCACCGGGGCAGAGAAGGATCGCGGGGCATTCAAGACACCAACGATTCGAAACGTGGTTTATTCAGCTCCGTATATGCACGACGGCAGCCTTGCGACTCTTGAGGAAGTTGTTGAGCATTACGTGAAGGGTGGAGACAAGAACAAGTGGCTCAGCGAAAAAGTCGTGCCACTGAAGCTGACCGCTGTGCAGAAGGTCGATCTTGTTGAGTTTATGCGGGCCTGTACGGGTGCGTACCCGGTGGTCTCCTCAGCGCGGCTTCCTGAGTAAGCTGTATTTGTTCAAAGACACCTCACAGGGGAGCGACCATGTTTTGGTCACTCCCTTTTTTTTGGTGGCGTCCGAAGTAATGGCCGAGGCTGATGATTCCGGTTGAGTTTCCAGCGCCGGCACGTCAGAGTTTGAGTGGGGTTGCGACAGATCCACTTTCCCGACAGGAGCCGATGGAGTGAATATCATGATCAGGTCCCGGTGCTTTCTTACTCACCGCCTGCTGGCCGGTTTGCTTAGCATGATGTTCCTCGTCAGTGCGGTGTCTTCCGCTTCGGCCACTGATCTGCGAGTGATGAGTTTCAACATCCGATATGGCAGCGCTGATGATGGAGACAATCGATGGCCTCTGCGACGCGCACTTGTCGCGGAGACGATTCGGCGGTACCAGCCGGATTTGTTGGGGATGCAGGAAGTACAGCCGGTACAGGTGAGTTTTCTGAAAGAACAGTTCTCGGAGTACGAGTACATCGGGTGGTCTCGAGATGCCTCTGCGTATGGGGAACAGTGCGGGGTGATGATCCGAACCGAGCGGTTTGATATTGTGGACAGCGGTCAGTTCTGGTTAAGCGAAACACCCGAGATCCGGTATTCAAAAAGCTGGGATTCATCGCTGCCAAGAGTCTGCACGTGGGTCAGGGTTCGCGAACGCGGCGATGGAAACAAGTCACTGCTGTTTGCCAATACGCACTTTGATCATCGCGGCGCGACAGCTCGTGGAGAATCAGGCAAGCTGATCGCTCGTCGGCTTGGTGAACTTGCACGGGACGGCGAGCCAGTGATTCTGGCCGGTGATTTCAACTGTGGTCAGGATTCGCCGGCATGGAATTCTCTGGTGGGCGAGACCGGCCTTGCAGACACTTATCTTTCCGCCGCAGATGAATCAGAGCAAAGCAGCGGAACTTTCCACGGTTTTCGTGGACTTGCCGGTAGTTCAAGAATCGACTGGATTCTTTGCAGCCGCTCGTTCACTGTTGTCGTGGCGGCAATTGATCGCCACCACACAGAGAAACGATATCCTTCCGATCACTTTCCGGTCACAGCTGTCCTCCGCTTCAGGTAAGACCTGAAGTTCCATTCAGAGCGAGTAAAAGACATTTTCAGGAGACAGCTGTGGGATGGGTAAATAGATCAGTATTCCTCGTTGCCCCGCTCCTGTCTGCGATTCTGATTCTTCTGGTCCACGCTGCAGTCGATGATTCGTCAACCTGGAAGCTGCTCGCGACGGTCGCCTGCCTGCTGCCATGCTGTATCCCGTGGAAGCGATTGATTTCCCGTGCAATCGGGCTCAGCAACGGCAGGAACAGCGCGTCACTGTTGAGCTGGTTTGATGCTCTGGACCTGTCACCGCGGCAACTGGAGATCCGCCAGCAAAGCGAGACGATGCTGAGGGAGATCGAGGAGCGGGCGGAAGAGCTGACACGCAGGGAACTGGAGCTGGTTGCAATGCGGATGACCGCTCAGGAACTGGTCGAGTACCCGGCGCAGGGCACTTCTCCCGACCAGCTGCTGCAGGATCAGGCAAAGCTCTACCGTCTCGATATTCAGGTTCGCGGCATTCTTGAAGCCGAGGCCGAACGAGTCTATGAGAAGGTGCGTGAGGATGGATATCTGGTTGATGGTCGGATCTGTCTACCTTTGATCCGCGACGAAGTGCTGGAACTCATTCGCCGGATTGGGCGGGTTTATCGTCCGGATTCTGCTGATCCACTGCAGGAGGTCAGCGTGGAGCAGTCGTGTCGCGCAGCCGGGCGTGTTTGCCTGCAGTTTCTGGTGTTACTGGAACAGCTTCCACTTCCAGTGGAATCGATGAGTGTTGGTGCGGTTTATCGGTGGATCAGGCGCGGCGTGGTTGCATTTGGCGTTTATCGCAGTGCTGCTCCATGGATGAAGTCAATCTCCCGAGGGTTATATGCAGGTCGACTGGTGAGTGCGGTGAGTCCGGTTTCAGTTGGTGTGTGGTGGCTTGCATCTGAACTGGGGCGCAAGGGGGCACAGCGGCTTGTGCAGAGCACAGTAGATCGCCAGGGTGTCGCGGTTCTGCAGCAGCTGGTTTCATTGATTGGGATGGAGGCTGCGGCCGTGTTCGGTCCTGGTTTTCGTCAGCGAGACCCGGCATGGGCACACGGTGTCGAGTTGCTTCACCTGATCACAGCTTTGGAAGATTCCGGCGAACGCCTGCGAGCGGGGTTGCGCAGGGTTACCTCTTTACCGTTGTTGAGCGAATACGATCGTGTCTATCTGTATCGCTCTCTTGCCAATCGTCAGAAAACAGAACTGCCTGATTCCGCTCCGGAGATGCTCAACAGTGAGCAGCGTGAATCCATTGCAGCAATGCTGGAGGGATTTGTCGGTGATCATTGTGGCCCCCGGGATGAGATCCAGGTCCGGAGTTGGCGCACAAGTGCCGAAGATCGGCTTGGCCTGCGGTTGCGGATTCAGCTTCAAGGGGAGACGCCTCGCAGGTCCGATGCCGAACAGATGCTGGACGCCGCAACCTTCCTGCTTTTCTTTCGCAGGCGGATCTGCAATGCATCCGCTGCGGAGATCAGGTCGGACCTGCTTCGATTTGAAACATGCCAGCGACTGTCTCCGGAGAAACGGATTGAGATTCTGGCGGCGGATCAGGACCTGCTTGAACGGGATCTCCCTGACTTAAACCCGGACGGTGAGATTTGTCGGCTGTTAACGGAGGATCTGGCCCGTTCCGTTGCCATGGCTGGTCAGCTCCCCAGCGAAACGGAGACTGGATTTCGCGAGGCAACTGCGTGGTTTCGCAGAACATCAGCAGCTGCCTCTGATCTTCTCGAGCAGGCATTTGCGGCACGGATTCAGGAACTGCAGCTCGATCGTGAGATGGCTGTTGGCAGAGAGACATTACGGGCAGTAAATCTCTTCCGTGTTCTGAAGTCAGGAGAACATCCACTGTGTTGCTACGAAGGTCTGCGACGGAGAGTTGAGGGGGAAGAGATTCCGCTGGCAGGACAACTACTGGGGCTGAAACACGGGGATGGTGTTCGATTCGTGGTGGTTGAAAACGGCACCGGGCAGGTCGTCTGGGCCATTGATCAGGCTCTGCATATCACACGCTGCCGCACGCTGCTCGCTGACTATGCTGAGATTTCGAATGGGGCCTGGAATCCGGACAGTCAACTCACCGGCGTACTGCAGATTGCCGGAAGCTTTCGACGAGGTGGTTTCGAGGCGTGCTTCGCACCACTACTGCAGAATGCGACGTGCGTGGACCGGGTCGAATGAGCAAAAGGCTTCCGGATATCGTGTTCCACTCCGGCGGGCACAGATTCTTATGGGACCGTTTCTTCGCCTTTTTGAATTAGCCAGTCACAGGCATTCAGCAGCAGTCGGCGGAAGTCTTCCTGCTCGAAGTCGCCACGGTGTCCAAGCGACGTGTAGAACGTGTGCCCTCCATCCTCGCGATGGTTCACCCACGCTACCGGTTCCGGGGACTGCCCCGGGATTTCCCCAATCAGCAATGGGGTTGTGGACTCCGCCAGCGGTTTTACGATGTACAGTGATCCTCGGCCTTCCAGTTGTTCCACATTCACACCCGTAAGGATTGGGTGTTGCTGTTGCAGTGGAGCCGTACTCAAACGGGTCACGGGGCCGCTGCCATGATGATTTGTGTAGTGTCCGCCATTGATTTGCAGGTCGAACTCCGGCCAGTCTGCTCTTCCTTCAGGGGCAGGCTTGTTTCTCAGGTGGAACGGATGGCTGGATGTGCGAATTCCCAATACAGGCTTACCGGCAGCAATGAAGCCGCGGATTTGCTGCAGCTGTGTCGGTGTCGGTGTTCTGCGGCGGACACTTAACAGCAGCATGTCGGCATCGTCCAGAGTGGTCAGCCCGGGAAAGGTGCTGCCGTCGCTCTCATCTCCATAGATCATGCTCACACGGTACTTCTTCAGCAGTTCAATACGAAATGCCGTGAGCGATTCTGCAGTGGCGTATTCGGGTTCTGATGCCAGCACGGCAATATGCGGACGTTGATCATCGCTGAATCGAAACGGTGGCTGCCCGGAAAGATCCGTACTGAGAATGGTGGGACACCAGTACTGCTCGATGTGTTCCACAACGAGGTCGTTGCCGCTGAAATGGGAGACGAATGGAGCTCTGGCTGGATTGTACATTGTGTCCGTCAGGTCCCGGACCAGGGCAACATTCTGCCCCTGAAGAACCATTTGGCGGATGGAAAAGGGTCTGCCAAGAACACACATGTTGGTGTGAACACCCATGACGATGACGTTGCGGATCTGCTTTTGTTTCATCAGCCGAAAGGCTTCTTCGCTGTCCGTGATGGCGTCATGATCATGAATCTCAATCGCCGGGTGTTGTCGAGTCCAGACACGTCGGCTTGCCACTGGCGGGTCGCAGTCACAACCACCATCAGAATCGTCAATGGGAAGCTTGCCTTCTCTTTCCGGAATCAAATGGACCCACCGCTGCAGTGGTGGTGAACTTTCAGCGGGAGGTGCGTTTTCGGCGCGTTTTCTGGCGGGATGATCTTTGTAGTAATCAAGCGTGTCGCTGGGGCAGTGAATGATCAGTACGCCTTTGCTGCGAGCGCTGTTGATCACTGTGTTCATGTAGGGGGCCATTTCGGCAACACGCTGCTCTGACGGTTTGCACCAGTGATGGTCCCACATGTCACAAACAATCAGGCAGGTTTCCTGCGGCTTCCATGTCACACTTTGGTTTTGGGAATGCCATCGTCCGGAATCCTCAGCAGTTGGTGTTCTGAACCTGGTGTTGAGGGTCAGGCTGCTGTCATCTGCGCGAGTTTCGGAAGTCAGGGCGAGGAACGCGATGATCACAACGAACAGCTGAACTCGCATGGCGGTTTTCCTTAGGAACAGAGACAGCACGTGGGCGGTGTGAATGCAGAGTTCCGAACGATCGAGGCCGGATCATTGTGGATCTGGTGTGGACGTGTTACGCGCCGCGGCAAGTTGCCGCTCCTCCTGGACTGAATGGAGAAAAAGCAGGGCGGCACCAACAACCAGAAAACAGTCTGCCGCATTAAAAATTGCCCAGTCCAGTGGCCCAAAAACGAAGTGCAGGAAGTCGCGTACAGCGAGAGCGGTCCGTTCAGATCCACGCTCCCTGATTCCGTGCAGACCGAGCCTGTCGTAAAGATTGCCGAGAGTTCCCCCAGA
>JAFMMM010000502.1 GCA_017859815.1 Planctomycetota bacterium
TTCCGATACGGGCTGAGGGAGAAGCTCAAGGGCGTTGCCGCCGTTGATGCGGGCCAGCGCCGCGTCTGGACGGTTGCCGAGTCGATTGAGATTCCATCGCTTTCGCGGCAGCGGTTGCGGTTCCGCATTGCTCATCCTGCAGGTTCCAGTGAGGTTTTGACTTACTGGTTGCGTCAGACGAACTTTCGCAGTGTGGCCAGCAACGGACAGCAGGCTCAGCGAGATCAGCTGGAGTTCCTGAAGCCGGGGCAGTCGGAGTTTCTCCTGGAGCTGTCCAGACGAGACAGCGTCGCGACGATTCCTCGCGGCTATTCTGTGGCACGGCTTGACGGTCCGGAACCTGTGCCACCGCAGCTGTTTGAACCCACGGGATTCAGCTTTGCTGTCGACGGAACGGCCTTTGTGTCGACACGCACCGGTGGAATCTGGCGATATCACGATCGGCAATGGAACTTGTTTGCCGAAGGGTTGCACGAGGCGCAAGGCGTTCAGGTGACAGCGGGAGGCCGCGACGTGTACGCGATGCAGAAGCCGGAGCTGACACTGTTGCGTGATCCCGACGGTGATGGCGTTGCGGACGTGTACTCGTCCGTGGAAAGTCGATTTCGGTTTACGGGGAATTATCACGAGTTCGCCTACGGGCCGGTTTTAAGTTCGGCGGGGGAATTGTTCTTTTCCACCGGGCTGAGTGCCTCCGGCAATCATGAAGCGAAGCAGTCGGGGACCGGGCAGATGTCATCTGCACTGGGATACCGTGGCTGGGTGATGAAGATTGATGCCGCCGGTTCGCTCATTCCATTCGCCAGTGGATTGCGGTCCCCTGCGGGAATTGGCTTGAATGAGCAGGACGAGTTGTTTGTCACAGACAACCAGGGCGACTGGGTTGCGTCGTCATACCTGGGTCACGTCGAAGCGGGCGACTTTTTGGGTCATCCGGCGGCCTTATGGGATCGGGAAGAGTACGGTCTGACGCCACGATTGCTGGACTATCGCACCGTGGATGCGCGAGTGGCGGAGGTTCCGCCGCTGGATGAGCCTGCTTTTCGTGCTGAGAGGAAACGTCCAGCGGTCTGGCTGATTCACGGTGATTTGACGAATTCACCGGGGAATCCGTCGTTTTGTCCGCCGGAGGGATTTGGTCCGTTTGGCGGTCAGGCCTTCATTGCAGATATTTCGCATCGGGCCGTGGTCCGTGTTGCGTTGGAGCGGGTGCAGGGGGTTTATCAGGGGGCCGTATTTCCGTTTTTGCGGCCACTGGCCAGTGCTTCTTTTTCCACGGGTTTCGATCCGCAGGGGCGGCTTTGGGTAGGTTCAGTCGGGCGTGGCTGGACCGCTGGCGAACCAATGATTGAAGTGATTTCTTACAACGCTGCAGAACAACCGTTCGAGATGCAGCGGATTGAGCTGACTTCACGTGGATTTGACGTGCATTTCACACAGCCGCTGGCGGCAGAAGCGATTCTCAGTGAGCAGGTTGTGGTGCGGGAATTTCACTATTTGTACTGGGCTGAATATGGTTCGGATCGCCAGGACAATCGTCGCCTGCCTGTCTCTCGGCTGGACCTGTCGGCGGATCGTCGGCGGTTGTCGATTGCTGTACCAGTGCAGCGGAACCGCATTTACGAGATTGATTTGGGAGTTATTCACTCGACGGATGGAGCAGAGCTGCAGAACAACTTTGCGTTCTACACACTGAATGAGCTTGTGGAATGAGTGGTCTTCACAGAATCCTGCAGGACGGGAGTGAACTGGAATGAACGGCAGGACAGAACATGCTGTCAGGAGAGCCATGTTGCGCGGCGTACGATCCGGCAGTCTGGTGATGATGACCGGACTTGTTGCCTGCGTCAGTCTGGCGACCGATTTGCATGGTGGGGACCATGACATTGTGGTCGGGGACCGTGCGGTGGTGCAGCGTTGCGTACTTGACGGAAATGCTCGCAGCATTGCCGTCGGGATGCCGGGCGGCTTTTGTTACTCGTTTGACCCGGTCCGCTGCCGAGTGGCCAGTGTCTGGTTTGGCGGGTTTCTTGACTTCCGACCTGAAGCAACGGGTCGAGGCGGGCAGCAGGTTCCCATACTGGGCAGTCCACGAATGGTGGGAACGGCTGAGCTGCCGCTGCGGATTGCGGCCCCCGATCGCGAACCGGAATCCATCCGCTTTGACGGCTACCGTCGTGAGCGAGAGACCGGGATTCCCACATTTCTGTATCGCGTGGACGGAATGCCAATTGAGCAGCGGGTGGTTTCCTTTGATGTTGACCAGGTAACGATCGAGTTGCAGTTGCCGGGTGAAGAGCGATCGCCTGTCTATTATCTGACGGATCCGGAGGCGGTGGAACGGGTCGAGCTGAGTGATCGGTTGCGGTGGACTGCTGCGGGCGTCATTGAGATTCCCGCCAGCGAACGGTGGGCGCAGATTCGTCTGCAGTTGCCACCGTCAACGGAAACGTTTGTCCGTCCGGAACCCAGCACCAATGGACGACTGCTGTATGCGCTGCACTGTATGTCGTGTCACACGCTGGACGGGAAGAAACGGATTGGCCCAAGTTTTGCAGATCTTTGGAAAGGCAGTCGCACTGTCGTACGAGGCCAGCAGGTTGCAGAAGTCACAGCCACCGAAGAATACATTCGCGAATCCATTCTGCAGCCCCAGGCAACGATTGTGCAGGGTTACGAGAACGCGAACCGGATGGTGGACATCCGCAAAACGTTGAATGAGAAGCAGGTTGATGCGTTGGTGAAGTTTCTGATGGATTTGAAGCCTTAGAAATATTGCTGCCGCTGTCAGAGCCACGTTGAACAGAATAGAGTCGGAACACACGGAATGAATCGAATCAGAGTTTCCATGCTGGCTTGCTTGTGCGCTGCCAGTTTCCTGCAGTTGCCGAGAACAGTTCATGGGGCGGATCAGCCCAATATTCTGTTCATCTTCGCTGACGACTGGGGCTGGGGCGATCTCAGTTGTCACGGGCACCCCTGGGTGAAGACTCCCAACATCGACCGCATTGCTCGCGAGGGCACGGACTTTCATCGATTCACGGTCGCCAGCGGTGTTTGTTCTCCCAGCCGAACAGCTGTGATGACCGGTCACTTTCCGGCTCGTTATAATATTGATGCGCACTTTGCCTGGGTGCCTCAGAATCAAAAACGGAATATGCCCGACTGGCTGGATCCCCAGGCGCCGCTGTTGCCTCGGATTCTGCAATCGGCCGGATACCGCACCGCTCACTTTGGCAAGTGGCACATGGCCAACGATATGATT
>JAFMMM010000503.1 GCA_017859815.1 Planctomycetota bacterium
GCCGAGCAGCAACCCGGCCGACACCCCGCTTCCAGTTCACCCAAATCAGTCATTCTCGTCTGGATGCACGGGGGCCCGTCACAACTTGACACCTTCGACATGAAACCTGGTGCGCCGGCGGAATATCGTGGCGCGTTCCAGCCCGTCGCATCCAGCTTGCCAGGCCTCGATGTCTGCGAACTGCTTCCCGAACACGCCAAAGTCATGGATAAGTGCACTGTCATCCGCAGCTTCTCCCACGGCAACGGGGATCACTGGGCAGCGGCACACTGGATGCTCACCGGCCGACTTGGTGCCAATGGCTCAGATCGCAAACCCAGATACCCTTCCATGGGTGCAGTCGCATCTCATCTGCTCGGACCAGTTCAGTCCGGCAGCCTGCCCAGCGTGAACATGAACGACGGCGGCTTTGGGTTTCACGGTGCGGCATGGCTTGGCGTCAATCACAACCCCTTCCGCTACGGTGATTTCAGCTACGGCAACGAAGCGGGTTCCCTGCCCACCGGTGACTATCGCAGCTTCTCGCTCACCGACGGACTTTCGGAAGACAGACTGTTGAATCGAGTCACTCTGCGGTCGCAACTCGATCGCCTGAAACATCAAATCGACGGCAATCGTCTCTTTGATCAAATGGAGTCGGTCGATCAGCAGGCCATGGATCTCGTCCTCTCCGGACAGGTCCGGAAAGCCTTTGATCTGTCAGAAGAATCTCCGGAACTTCGCGATCGCTACGGCAAGGGCTGGGGCGAACAGGCACTCCTCGCACGACGACTGATCGAAGCCGGCGTTCGCTATGTCTCCCTGAATACCGGCTACTTCGATGATCACTCCAATATCGAACGAGCGCTGCGTGATAAGCTGCCCCGACACGACAAATGCGTCGGGGTCCTGATTCAGGACCTCGCAGATCGAGGCATGCTGGATGACACCCTCGTCGTCGTCGCCGGAGAATTCGGACACACACCTCGAATCAATGGCAACGCCGGACGCGACCACTGGCCGCAGGCTCAAAGCATCCTGCTGGCCGGGGGCGGTTACCGTCACGGCCAGGTGATCGGTGCAACCAACGACAAGGCCGAACATCCGATCACCAAACCTGTCACCGTCGAAGATTTCTGCGCCATCGTCTATCACGCGATGGGTCTCAAAATTGACGACACCATCATGGATCTCGGCGGGCGACCAACCCACCTCGTGCCCGGTGGAACCATCCCCTCCCAACTGCTCTGAATCTCTGCACAGCGGATGCCAACGCCGTACGAAACACGGCTGTTCGGACACAGTAACCTCACCGCCCAAACGGCCCACTGCGAACGCGTTCCACTGCAAACGCTCGCGGCACGTCAGCAGTTCCTGACCGCCAACTTTGCGCGACCACTGCCGCAGACCATGCGACAAACCATGCGACACCGACGTCTGCCGAACCGCTCCGACACCCACGACGGAGCAATGTCGCCGTCAGCGGGCTGCGCAGAAGACCATCACAAATGCATGCGCCGCAGCCGTCAATCCTGTCACGAACAACAATCCCACGGCAATGAGAAACTCCCCCAGCCCGGCCATCGCCCCAAAACATCCGTCTGTTGCCGTTGGCGTAACAACCATCGCAGTGGCCACCCCGGCCACACCGATTGTGGCAATTCCGGAAGCCAGCCATGCCAGCCGGCGTAATCCCCGTCCGGATCGAAAGCAACACACCGCAGCCCCAATAATCGCTCCCAGCAACACAACACTGGAAATCCCCAGCGTCAAACTCAGGAGAAAATCACGCTGGTTGCCCCGTGGACCAGCGGCTTCACTGAACAGAAACCGTGCGACCTGAATCCCCGCAAATGCAGCCGCGGCATTCATCGCCACAGCCAACACGCCACCTGTCGCCACTCCCCACCCGCTGGTCCGGTGGGATTCGTGTTCAGCCGGAACAGCATTGCCCGCAGTGTCCGTGTTTTCGGAATTCTCAGGCACTTCAGCTTCCCTTCAGCGGCACTTCCTCATTCGAAACCACCACGCTGCGACCACCACGCTGCGACCACCACGCTGCGACACACTTGCGAAGCCAACAACGCACCATCGGGCGAACGGGATCGCAATGCTCGTGCTGACGTTGCCGACAGTCACGAACAGGCCGCTGATTTCTGGTTCTGCAGATCTCCCGGTTCCACAACCAGCCCGCAGGATTTCAGGAACACCCCCCCAAAACCAGGGTCAGGAACAAGACAGGGGTGCTTGTATTGCTCTTCACTTCCACCGCTGCTTCGCAGTCGATTCAGTCGCAGTTGTTGCCATGCCGACGAAGGCAACTGCTTCACCTGCAGCCCATGCAGACGCCCACTGCCACGTTTCTCGCGATACTCTTCATTGCACGAACACAGATTCCGCTCGACCGCGTCCGAGAAGCGACGAATGTCCGTGGAATTGCGACTCTCCCCGACTGGTTCCACATACAGAACATATCCCGGCTTATCTCCCCATTCGGGCGTCAATGTAAACTGCGAAATGACCGGCCCAACTTCTTCCTCCGCGGTGCGAACAGCAGAGACAATGTGTGATTCCGCCAGCTTCTCGCCGGTGATGCTGGACATGTGAGCCCCTTTGTGCAGGAACTCCAGCAGCGGGGTCCTGCCGTGATGCCCGGTACAACGCACGACATCACGGATATCATACCGATACAGCCCGGAACTGGTTGTCAGCAAGATCGAATACTCTTCCCCGACTTCCAACTCGTCCGCAGTCAGTACCACGGGCTGGTCACTGTCGGCTTCCCGAGCCGGAATGAATTCAAAAAAGTGCGATGTCAGTTCCAGCACGCCCGATGAACAATTCGCTTCCAGCGGCAGAGTCATCCGGCCCTCGCTGGCATGCAGGCCATGATCAAAGACTGTGATCCCGCCGCAGATCTCTCGCAGCCGCCGCAAATATGCCGACGCACTGCCTCCGGTCCACACGGCCATGGCACTCAACGAAGGCCAGACGTCGCGCGGATTCAAAGCGCCGTGCTCGCGCAGAATCTGTTCCAACTCGGAGGCACGCTGTCGATTTCCCTGCAGCCGCTGTCGCAAGCGACGACCGCTCGCACCGGGCAGGTCCACCAAATCACGCATGCCATCATGCACATCGCGAATCACACGTTCAGGATTCTCCTGCAAACCGCTGAGCAATTGCAGAACGCTGCTCGGATTGGCGGTAATCATGACGCCAACCCACGGATCAGCCACCGCCAACGCCAGCACCATCCGCGTCTTCAATTCGCCCTGATCCAGCTC
>JAFMMM010000114.1 GCA_017859815.1 Planctomycetota bacterium
AAGAGCACAAAGAAGAAAGCCGCCAGCAAAACACCTGCTGCAAAGAAGACCGCCAAAAAGAAAACAGCGAAGAAAACAGCCAAAAGTCAGGAATGACCGATTTTTGAGCGGCTGGCCTTCAGTCTCTTCATGCAGTTTCGTCGATGTCATGCCTGTTCTGCCAAGCCGCTGTCTTGCTCAGGCCGCCTGACAAATGTCTCGACCAACTTGCCTTACGGCTTTGGAGTGCGCAAAAAAAAGCACCCACCTGCTCATGGTGGGTGCTTTTTTCAAACCGGGTCTGCGTCGCACAGCATTGACTTCAGGTCAATTCCTGTCTGGCACAGTCTCCGGAACTGATCACTCTGCAGCTTCTTCTGCAGCTTCTTCTGCAGGTGCTTCTTCTGCGGGTGCTTCTTCTGCGGGTGCTTCTTCTGCGGGTGCTTCTTCTGCAGGTGCTTCTTCTGCAGGTGCTTCTTCTGCAGGTGCTGCTGGGGCACCGCCCAACACACCGGACCCCACTACAGGCTCGTCAACAGGACCATCATTGGAAGTAGCCTCACCGCCACCACAACCGACAACGAGAGAAATGCAAGCCATCAGCACAAGTGCACTGAGAGAACGAACAAATGACATAGGACCCAGCCTTTCCAGTATTTCTTTAATCAACCCTGTGGGCGAAACTCCCCGTTTCGACTTCGGGTACACTCGCCTACACTACGAAAACCGATCAGGAATTCAACGAGTAAGGCAGCCAAAACGACTAAGTTTCAGTTTTGGCTGTCCCCCCCTTGCGGTAACACTGCGACAGAGTTCCGGAATCCGAAACATCCTCCAGATTGCCTGATGGGGATCTTCCGCAGAAGTGACAACGGTTGACAGCAGTCCAGTGAACATCTGAACCAGGCCGGCGAGGTTATCAGGGTTCAAGGAAGCAGATACTGATGGGCGAAAATCCGGTTAATCATCATTCAGAACCCACTCCCGGGGTGCCGCCGTCCCAAAAGGTCCGCAGTTTCCCAACCACTCCAGGGGTCTATCTGATGAAGGACTCGGAGGCGAGAGTCATCTACGTCGGCAAGGCAGTCAATCTGCGAAATCGTGCGGGAAGCTATTTCACTGCTGCAGCAGAGACAGATCGGCGCACAGCCGATCTGATCCCGGAGATTGCGGACATTGACTACATCGAAGCTGAGAGCGAGGTTGATGCGTTGCTGCTGGAGTCGCGTCTGATCAAGGACATCCAGCCACGGTTCAACTCGCTGCTCAAAGACGACAAGACCTTTCCCTATCTGCAGATCACGACTCGCGAAGATTTTCCTCGGGTCGAATTCACCCGCCAGCCACGCACTTCCGGCGTGAAACTCTACGGCCCCTTCACCAGCGCCGGACAACTGCGGGGAACGATTTCTGTTTTGCAGCGGATTTTTCGTTTTCGAACCTGCAGCCTCGATATCGAGGAAAACGATCAACGCTGGAGGTGGTTCCGCCCCTGCCTGCTTGCCAGCATTAATCAGTGTACTGCCCCGTGCAACATGCGAATCAGCAGGGAGGACTACAGGGAGGATATCCGACGTCTCAGAGTCTTCCTGGACGGCGGTCGCAAGGGTCTGCTAAAGGAACTTGAGCAGGCGATGCAGAATGCCTCTCGTGAACTGAAATTTGAAAAGGCAGCTCGAATTAGGGACGAGATCAAAGCCCTGGAAAACCTGAATCTCCGGGGAGACCTCGAAAGCCATGCGCAGCCGGAGGTTTTTTACATCGACCCACGCAAGGGAATGTCCGGACTCCGCAGAACTCTGAAACTTGATGAGAATCCTCGGCGTATCGAAGGACTGGATATCGCTCACTTGCAGGGCAGCGACACTGTCGCCTCTCTCGTCCAGTTCATAGACGGACTGCCATTCAAACCGGGATATCGTCGATACAGGATCAGGACTGTTGAAGGCGTTGATGATTTCGCATCCATGCGGGAAGTGATCAGCCGTCGCTTTGGCGGGAATGCAGCGGAAGAAAATCCGTTCCCGGACCTGCTGCTGATCGACGGAGGTAAGGGTCAGCTCAACGCCGTGCTGGAAACATTCAAGCTGATCGGCGTCACTCCTCCCACGACCGTCTCACTGGCCAAACGCGAAGAGGAAGTATTTGTCCCGGGACAAGCCGACCCACTGCGCCTCAGTCGGCATTCTTTTGGTCTGCGTCTGCTGCAATACGTACGGGATGAAGCCCATCGCTTTGCACAGCATTACCATCACATCCTGCGCAACAAATCATCTCTCGG
Organism: Planctomycetota bacterium; assembly: GCA_017859815.1. Lineage (GTDB taxonomy): Bacteria > Planctomycetota > Planctomycetia > Planctomycetales > Planctomycetaceae > SXXK01. The sequence goes on from JAFMMM010000114.1 coordinate 2,261, forward strand.
AGAGAACAACACGCGCAGAAAGTCCAGACGCCACGGTCGCGACACCGATACAAACCAATAATCTGCCACCCATGACAGTCAGTATGACTGGATGAACAATCACTCAGAAGACAGCCACACAAACGCGGACCAGTACAATGACAACCCTGCGGCGAAGAATTGAGGATCGAGTGCGTGAAGCCATTATTCAGGGCCATCGCCGCAGTGGCCGCATCCTGATCAGTGACACGACACTACGGGATGGTGAACAGATGCCCGGAGCGACTCTGGAGCCGCACCAGAAACTACGCATCGCTCGCGCACTTGAACAGGCGGGTGTACACTCGCTCGATGCCGGGTTCCCGGCCAGCTCCGAAGCAGACATCCAGGCAATTCGCCTGATGGTCGGGACAATTCGCGGCCCCGTTCTGACTGCACTCTGCCGAACCCTGAACAGCGATATCGACGCTGCCTCGAAAGCACTTGATGGACAACCGGACCACAAACGGGGTGTCAGCCTGTTCTGCGGGACCAGCCCACTGCATCGGGAATTCAAGCTCGGGAAGAGTCGGACGGAAGTACTGCGTCTGATCGTGGATTCTGTCGCCTATGCGGCGGAACGATTTCGGATTGTCGCCTTCAGCCCTGAAGATGCCAGCCGAACCGAGCCGGACTTCCTGTGCCAGTGCTATGAGGAAGCCATCGCTGCCGGTGCCACAACCGTCGGTTTCCCGGATACCGTCGGTCTGCTGACACCCGAAAAGACCAGAGATTTTATCCGCCTGATCCAGGACAAAGTGCCCGGCATTGAACGGGCACTGCTGGCCGTACACTTTCACAACGACCTTGGACTCGCCGTCGCAAATTCCCTCGCCGGTGTTGCCGAAGGTGCCAATGTGGTTCAATGCACGGTCAATGGAATCGGTGAGCGTGCAGGCAACGCGTCACTCGAAGAGGTTGTGATGGCACTGACCCTGCATTCCGATCAGTACCAGCGGAAGCACAGTATCGACACAACGGCTCTGGCGCCACTTTGCAGTCTGGTGGAACGCCTGACGGGAATTACAGTGCCGCGTATGAAACCAGTCGGCGGCGCAAATATCTTTGCAACGGAGGCGGGCATTCATCAGGACGGCCTGCTGAAGAATCCGGACACCTACCTGCCATTTCGTCCCGACGTTGTCGGAGGCCCGGACATCAGCCTCGTTCTTGGTCGACACAGCGGACGTCGAGCCGTAATGCACCACCTGCAGTCACTTGGGCTGAGCACTGATGACACAACGGTCGGGAAAGTCCTTAACAGGCTGAAGGAAATGCCCGGCGGAACTGTGATCGACAGCAAACTCCTGACAGAAATCGCCGCGAACTGACCCCACACCACCGCCCACTTCGGAACCACCGAGAATCCAACACATGTCTCTAAATCTGATCGACACACATTGCCATCTCGACGCAAAAGCATTTGAACAGGATTTTGCAGAAGTCCTGCAGCGGGCGACTGAAACCGGAGTCAAACGGATTCTCTCCATTGGCATCAGTCGAAGCAGCAGTGCAACTGTGATGCAAATGGCCGACAAACACCCGGAGATCTTTCCCGTTGTGGGAATTCACCCCAATTACACCCTGCAGACAGAGCCGGATGACTGGGACAGGATTATCGAGATGGCACACCACGACTCTGTTGTGGGGGTTGGAGAAACCGGACTCGATCGCTACTGGAAGGATGTCCCCATTGAGATCCAGCAGGATTACTTCCGACGACACATTCGACTTTCCCGCGACACCGGCAAACCATTCGTTGTGCACTGCCGTGATGCTGAGACGGATGTGGTGGAGTTACTTCAGGAAGAATCCCAGGGACAACCGCTGTCCGGAGTCATGCACTCGTTCTGCGGCTCCGGCGAAACGGCAAAAATTTGCCTCCAGCTGGGCCTGCACATCTCGTTCAGCGGGATGCTGACCTATCGCAGGAATGAGGAACTGCGGGCCACTGCCGCGACAATCCCTCTCGATCGTTTGCTTGTTGAAACAGATGCTCCGTACCTTGCCCCGCAGCCTCGACGAGGCAAACGCAACGAACCGGCATTCACGGCCATGACCAACGAAGTTCTGGCGGAAGTTCATGGCAAGACCGCCGAGGAAATGGGCGAAATCACCACCCGGAATGCCACAGCACTGTTTCAGCTGCACTGACCCGAAATTCCTGTCGTTTGCCTAGTCAATGAACAGGAATTCGTTGGAATTCATCAGCACAAGGCCAAGAGAAGCAACCGCCCGCTGCCTCGCGGTCGGAGGTTTGTTGACAAGTTCGGGGGGCCTTGAAACCCTGAGCCGAAATCGCGTTGTTATCGCACTGCGCAGAAGGTGCTGCTCGGCTTCACTGAGCTGTCGGTCAAATACCATCAGCAGCTGCAATGTTCCGGACCAGTACTCGGCGTCAAAATTTCCCTGCTGACCGATCACCCAGGCGGTATCAAGACGTCGTTCCGGAAGCGGTCCCGGCATTTGATGGACCAGTCGATCGCCCTGAGAAATCATCGCTCCCTGCGGACCATTGCTGGCCGAGAACAGGAACGGCGACCGTAAATCACGAATCTCACCAACACCGGAAACCGCATCGCTGAGACGAACTTGCCGTTCCCCGGTCAGTCCCAGGAATAATGAGGTCACCGAATTCCCTGCCCCACCATTCCAGTTTGAGAGCAGTTCCCGATGGCCCGGTTTTCCCGAATCGGTCGTTACAGCGAGAATGGTAAACTCCTGGTCAGTGAGCAACGGTTTGCTCAGGTGCAGAAACTGTCGGGCGTCAGCATGAAATGTCAGCGACTCTTGCTGATCCTTGTCAGCAGACAGGAATCGAGGTCGGTTCTGTGACAGCTGCTGGATCGCGTGATTCGCGACAACGCTTTGATCGTGCCAGACTTCGACAGCCCCGTTATCGTCCAGTTGCACACCCACGTTGGCCTGCAGGAACAGGACGCAGTCAGCGAGAGTCTGTACCGATGGCTGCTCCACACTTGTGCCAGCTGCGGCATACGCTCGACAGAATTCAATCAAGTCCGCACTCGCTTCTCCCGGCGTTTCATCCGGCAGCGCAGGCAACGTTGAAAATCGCTGTGTCTGCGAATTCAGGTGAGCAGCAGCGAGCCGCGATTCCTGTGGACTCGGTCGGCGATTCAGCACTCTGTTCCAGACCTCAGCAGCGACAGCCTCGCTGGACAACTCTGTTTCTGTCGGAACCAGTCGGGCAAGCGCCTCTGCTCGCTGATGTACGAATTCATTGTTCAGCAGTGTCAGGGCCTGGGGCGCAACAATTGTTGAATCTCGACGCCCGCAGGGAAGCGTCGTATCACTAAAATCAAATGCCGTCATCATCGGTGGCAGCAGACTGCGCTGAGAATACATATACACGCTGCGCCGGAGTTGTTCTGCAGGTGACGAAGCTTGCCAGGCCGACGCCTTTCTGGACAGGCCTTCAAGAGCCTCCGGAGGGACATCAGGAAGAAATCCCCGCCCCCCCATACGCAAGTCCAGCTCCCGAGTCACAGCCAGCAGAGAATCTCGCAGAGTCTCCGCATCCACTCTGCGGCGTTCCATCTTCCACAACAGGCGATTCCCCGGATCAACCAGATCGCAGGCGTAAGTCTGTGGATGAACCGAAGACTGCTGCCATGTCTCTGATGTCAGGATCAGGCGATGAATATGTTTGACGCTGCCACCACTCTTCAGGAATTCACCGGCCAGCCAGTCCAGCAGCAGCGGGTGCGATGGCTGTTCTCCGTTGAATCCGAAATTGTCAGGACTGCGAACCAGCCCCTCCCCGAAATGATGCTGCCAAATTCGATTCACCGCGACCCGAGCCGTGAGCGGATTTGCGGAATCAGCAATCCACTTTGCCAGACGCAGTCGCGGTGCCGAAGAATACCCCTGCAATGGCCCGGCGGGATCCCCAGGATGACTCTCGATGCAGCTCAGCGGTCCTGGAGACACCAACTGCAACGGTTGATTGCGGTCGCCGGACCGCAATACGCGGAATTCGGGAGGCGTTGGGTCGATATCCGTCCAGCCCAGAAGCTCGGTGAATCCCAGTTCCTCCGCCGAAGGCCCACCCAGCAGATCCCGGCCCCGAGGACGAACAGGGCCAGCCCAAAAAGCTGCGGCAAATCGATAGTAATCGGTGTGTGGAATTGGATCGAATTTGTGATCGTGACAACGGGCACATTTCACGGTCAGACCCAGAAACGCAGTGGACGTCGTGTGAACCAGGTCTTCCAGCCGTTCATAGGTGTAATCCTGGGGGTCATTTGGCTCATCATTCCATGTGCCAAGGCGAAGAAATCCAGTCGCTGTGACCGAACTTTCCGTGCGGTCTGAAATCTGATCTCCCGCCAGCTGGCGAATCACAAAATCGGACCACGGCAGATCGCTGTTAAAAGCGTCGATCACCCAGTCTCGATATTTCCACGAGTATGGCTTTTCCTGATCTCGCTCGTATCCACTGGTGTCCGCATAACGCACGACATCCAGCCAGTGTCGCGCCCACCGCTCCCCGTACTGGTCAGTCGCCAGTAATCGATCCACCACGGCAGCAAAGACTGTCGCATGGTCAGCATCGGAAGGAGCGACCTTCGAGAGACAGTCTGCAACGAGCTGAGCCTGAGGAGGCAACCCGGTCAGGACGTTTGCCAAACGTCTCATCAACACGGACCACTCGGCCCGAGGTGCCGGCTCAAGTCCGGCATTCTTCAGTCGCTGGCGGACCAGGAAATCAATCGGATTCCGATCGGAAAAATGCTGCGGGATCCTGACGTTCTGCAACGGCTGCAGTGACCACCAGTCTCTGCCGGCTCGCCCTGGAAGCGTGGTCTCAAACAGGTCCAGCGTGCGCCCTTCCGGAAACTGCATACCCTGCTGAATCCAACGTCTTAGTACCTGCACCTCATCCCTGGGCAGGGCCTGACTGTGTCCATTTTGTTCCGGAGGCATTTCTCCGGAAGCAACTCGCTGAAACAGCAGACTTTTCAGTGCGTCGCTCGGCAGGACCGCCGGCCCGCTGTCGCCGCCGCTGAGAATGGTGTCCCGGCGACTCAAAACCAGACCGCCGGACGGGTCTTTTTCCTGATGACATTCCATGCATCGCTGCAACAGCACCGGTGCCACTTCACGTTCGAAATCAACCACCGGATCGTCAGCAACACCGACAGCGGCAGTGGCCAGCAGAAGTACCATCCAGCCCGAATTCACAGTGGACACAACAAATCCCTCCGGCTACTGACAGTCAGGCAGTGTTGTCTGATTCCGCTGAATACTGTCGTTGGTGAACACAGACCGGAATATGCAACGGAACGATCTCGACAGCTCTCCCATCCCTCGACAAATCTCTGGTTTTTTCAAGCGACGTTCACTGCTTCTTCTTCTGTCTGTTTTTCTTCTGCTGCGGCGGAAGTTGTTCTCCGGCAAAGGGGCGATTTCCATAAGCCCTGCGAGGAGGCTCGTCCAACTCGTCAACCTCTGTCTGCAGCCGTTTCAGCTCCTGATGCAATTCCGCGACGATGTCGCTGTACCCGGGGTGCTCGTAGAAATTGGTCACCTCCAATGGATCAGCTTCCCTGTCCAGCAGCTCCCAGTCATCAACATCCGGCTTGTAGTAATGCACGAGCTTGTACCGGTCTGTGATGACCCCCTTGTGTGGTCGCACACGATGCGGAACCGGGAATTCGTAGTAGTGATAGTACAGGCTCTTCCGCCAGTCTTCGGGAGTCTTCCCCTGCAGCAGCGGCACCAGACTGCGGCCCTGCATGTCATCCGGTATCGGCAATCCTGCGATCTCCAGAAAAGTTTCAGCAAAGTCAACCAGAGAAACAATTCGGTCACATTCCTGCCCCGCTTCCACTGTACCGGGCCAGCGTACCATCAGCGGACTTCGCAGGGACTCTTCGAAGATCCAGCGTTTGTCAAACCAGCCATGTTCTCCAAGAAAGAACCCCTGATCGCTGGTGAAAATCACGACCGTGTTGTCGGACAGTCCCTCTTCTTCCAACGCCTGTATCAGTCGCCCGACGTTTTCGTCCACAGCTTTCACACAGGCAAGATAGTCGTGCATGTATCGGTTGTATCGCCACCGCACAAGGTCACGTCCGGTCAGATTTGCCTTGTGATATTCCTCGTTCCGCGGGCCATAATATCTGTTCCATTCAACCAGCTGTTCCGGCGTCAGATTGCGCGGAGTATTGAGCTTTGCATCCCGATCTGTAAACGTCCTGTCCAGCCCCATGTCGTGATCGGAGACAGCAGTACTGCGTCCCTTGTAGTCGTCAAACAGCGTGGCTGGTTCGGGATAGACACGATCGTTGTCCCAGCCCAGATGCCGCAACGCAGGTGCCCATTCGCGATGAGGTGCCTTGTGCTGACTCATTAGCATGAATGGCTTCGTTCGATCGCGGTTCTTCAGCCACTCAATCGAAAGGTCTCCGATCAGATCAGTGGTGTATCCCTCCATGGCTACCCGCTCCCCCATTCGAATCATGGGCGGGTTGTAATACACCCCCTGGCCGGGAAGGATGTGCCAGTAATCAAACCCCACCGGGTCTGAACCAAGATGCCACTTTCCGATCATCGCGGTCTGGTAGCCGGACGCCTGCAACATCTTCGGGAATGCAGGCTGGCTGCTGTCAAAGCGGCTGTTGGAATTGTTGTAGAACCCATTCTTGTGGGAGTACTTTCCGGTCAGAATCGTCGCCCGACTGGGACCACAAATGGAATTGGTCACCAAACACCGATTGAAAAGCATGCCCTGCTCTGCCAGTCGATCGATATGAGGGGTCTCGAGCAAATGCCTGCTTTCACCATAGGCACTCACAGACTGACAGGTCAGATCATCGCAAAAGATAAATACAATGTTGGGTCGCTGATCCGAAGCCGAACTCACCGACACCAGCATCAATAAGGGCAGCGTAATCACTGCCAGAACGCGAATCGTCATGAATTCCTCTTTTCGACAGCACCTATTCCGGGTGCAGACAGATCTTTTCCCCTGGAGCAGCACACACTGAGTTCCACGGGACAACGCCGTGAACCAAGGCACTGATTTGCCCGTGCACAAACAGAATGGGCACGGGAAACGCGGCGTAATCTCGCCGCCCTGCTGTCTCAAAGCCTACATCAGCCACATGCACTGTACCAGCCACACCCCACTTTCCGGCCGATCAGATCGGAACCAGACGCCGATGTTCTGCCATCATCACCAGCAACCCGCACATTCGTGATCGATCTAGTTCCGGGTCACGGTTTCGTCCAGATTCAAAACCAAATTGCAGACCATTGTCCAAGCCGCAAGTTCGTCAGCCGGCACCTGTACCGCTGATAAAGATTCTCCATTTCGAATCAGCTGATCCGCATCGGCATGAGCATTCCGAAAACATTCACGCTGGTCTTCCAGGGATTCGAGCGCAATGGCAATCTCCCGCTTCACTGGAAGACGCGACAAAACGCACTCATACAAATCAATCAGATGCCTGACATCATCGCCAGGCTGACTCAATACCCGCTCCGCAAGCACACGAGCCGCCTCAAAATGCTGCACGTCATTCATGAGTTGCAATGCCTGCAATGGTGTATTGCTGCGCGCCCGAGAGGCGCAGAACTGCTCGCGACTGGGGGCATCAAAGTTGACCAGAAACGGCGGAGGTGCTGTACGTTTGATGAAGGAATAAATGCTGCGACGATACAGACTCTCACCATGATCCTGCAAATAGTACCTTGTGTTACTGTTGGCATAACCAACCGGTTCCCAGATCGCTTCCGGCTGATAGGTGCGCACTCCGGGGCCACCCATGCGAGGCTCCAGCAATCCACTCACAAACAGGACATTATCCCGGATCTGTTCCGCATCCAGACGCACACGCGGCCCCCTCGCAAGAAGTCGATTCCCAGGATCCTGCGTCAGACCCTGCGCAGTCAGGCCTGAGTCTCTTCTGAACGTCGCAGTATTCAGCAGCAAACGGAACATCCGCTTTTGATCCCAGCCGGATCTGCGAAACTCAATCGCCAGCCAGTCAAGAAGTTGCGGGTGAGAAGGCAACTCTCCCTGAGTACCAAAATCCTCGCTGGTTCTGACCAGTCCGGTTCCAAAGACCTGTTGCCAAATCCGATTGACCGCCACTCGCGCGGTCAGCGGGTTTTCCTCATCCAGCAGCCAACGAGCCAGATCCAGACGAGTGGCTCTCCCCTGGGCTGCAGAAGACAACAAGTTGCCCGTGAATCCCGATGGAAAGCCGGGGTCCACCGCCTCACCAGGCTGATCATACTGACCTCGCTGCATCACATGAGCCTGTCGCGGCTGGGGCAGGTCAGTGAAGACCATCGTGCCGGGAATGCGATCGCGGACTGCCTGTACCTCGGCCTCCGCATCCCGGAGTGCCTGCAATTCCATCGGGTTTTCCAAGGCCGATAATCTCGCAATTCGCCTGATCCACCAGTCATGCAGTTGTGTCATCTCTTCCGCAGTCCGGGCTTTGTTACGGATCAGCAGCGGAGCAAGCGGGGCCGGAATTCCCTCGGGTTGAGTCCCCTCAGCTGACTTCAGCCACTGGCCGAACGACGCACGAGGATCCTGGTCGGGAGGCAAACGGCCGTCGAGAGAAACTGAGTCAAGCCACATCCGACCGCCAAAGCTTCTGACGACCAGACTCTTCAGCGGCTCACGACTGCGAATTCCAAGGCGTTCCAGTGACACTTCGATCCGCACCCATTTCCCCGGAGCAGGCATCTCGCCAATGCGTTCTCCTCCGCCAACGAGGCTGATTTCTCCCCACGACGCCTGCTGACCTCCCGTCCCCGTCAATTGCACAGCAAAAGCTTCGGGAGGATCCCAGACGTCGGTTCTGACGTACAACTTCAAAACCCCGGAGTCCGGAATCAGCATGGGGACCGCAACCGGCTCAAGAGTGAGATCGTATCGATTGCCCCACGCAAGACTCAGACAGCGTTGTCCGGAAGGAACCCCGAACTCCGGCTCAAAAACCCACGGTGCTGAATTCCTCGATGTGTCACGAAAACGACTGCCGTGCGGAAACACCTCGTCAATCAGAACCTGCTGCACATCGGCCGCTGCAGATTCAGGATCGATCCCGTCCGCATTTCCCGAACTCTTGAGAAACGCCTCTTCGGCCTGCCGCAGCCTCGCTTGTTTTAGTTCCAGCATCCCCTGCAGGTGCTCGTCAGGTACACTCAGAAACGGCTTCGTGTCGCGAACATTCCCGTCAAGGCCCGGATCGGCGGCAGAATAGAAGAATGCGTAAAGCGAATAAAAATCCTTCGTGGAAATCGGATCGTATTTGTGATCATGACAGACAGCACAGCCGGCTGTCAGTCCCATCCATGTCTGCATTACGGTGCTGGTGCGATCAACCGCATTTCGAAATAACCACTCGTCAGCAATGGACCCGCCCTCGCTGGTCGACACATTGCAGCGGTGAAATCCCGTTGCCGTCTGCTGCTCCAGCGTCGCCTCAGGCAGCAGGTCCCCCGCCAGCTGCCAGGTGGTAAACTGGTCAAATGGCAGATTGTTGTTAAATGCAGAGATCACCCAGTCGCGATATACCCAGATCTGTCGCTCGTTATCCAGATGCAGACCGTGAGTGTCTGCGTATCTGGCGAGATCCAGCCAGTGCCGAGCCCGCTCTTCTCCGTAGTGCGGAGACTCAAGAAATACATCAACCATTCTGGCGTAGGCGGCGGGATGCGGGTCATTCAGATAGTTATGCAGTTGCTCAGGAGAAGGCGGAAGTCCTGTCAGAACGAAAGCAACTCTGCGGATCAGTGTATTGCGATCTGCCGGAGGCCCCGGTTGCAGGCCCTCCTGCTGCAGTCGCTGGTGAATGAATCGATCGACCGGTGTCGAGCCTTCGGACTGGTCCGCAGAGTTTGGAATTACAGGCGGCTGCGGGGACTGAAAAGCCCAGTGCAATTCAGAATCAGCCCCCTCATCAACCCAGCGTCGCAACAACTCTGCCTGCTCCGCAGTCAATTGATGCTCGGATTCGGGAGGAGGCATTACAAACTCAGGGTCGGAGGATGTCACCCGCTGAATCAACGCACTCGCCGCTGAATCTCCGGGAATCACGACTCCTCTGCGTTCCAACTCGGCCGCTGATTCCGACAAACGATCCAGTCTCAGGTCAGCCTGCCGTGCCTGAGTGTCAAAGCCATGACACTGCACACACGCGGAGTTCAACAGCGGACGAATGTCTCGCGAGAAACTCAATTCGGCGGCCTGTATCGCTGGCCCCAGCAGCAGCAGCAAGACCGCCGCAGAAGCACGACATAAGTTGTGCGGAATCAATAATGCCGCTGACTTCCGCAACAGGATCCTGTCTTGTTCCCTGCGATATCCCACTCAGACGGCTCCCTTTTCCATCATCACACCTGTTCGAAGTGAGTGTCCTCTGCCACGCGATCATATCGCGGACGCGAGCCGAGAATCCAGCCGGCTGGACTGCTCACTGTGCTGACGGTGCAAAAGTTTTTCCGTCGTACACGTGCACTGCGAATGGATGTTGCATACAAATGAAGAGCGGCTCCAACGGTATCCCAACTCATCACGCGCAGGAATTTCCGCCATGAATCAGTCTGCACCCGGATCAACCCGGCGATCCTTCCTCCAGAATTCAGCACTCATGTTGGTCGGCACGGCCGTTGCCCCCGCTGCAACACGCCCAATTCTGCGGGATCAACTGCGAGTCGCAGCGGTCGGCGTCAATGGAATGGGCTGGTCAGACCTGTCCAACGTCGGGTCTCACGATGCGGTGAAGTTCACCGCATTCTGCGATATCGATGAGAATCGCTTTGACCGGGCTGCCGGGGCTTTCGAAGGGGTCCGGCAATGGCAGGATTACCGTCGGATGTTTGACGCCGTCGCCAATGAAATTGATGCCGTCATCGTTTCCACTCCCGACCACATGCATGCACCGATTGCCATGCAGGCGATGAGTCTTGGTAAGCACGTGTACTGCCAAAAACCACTGACTCATACAGTCTGGGAAGCGCGGCAGATGCGTTTGCTGGCCCAAAAAGCCGGCGTCACGACGCAGATGGGAAATCAGATCCATTCCAATCGAGAGTATCGCACCGGAGTCAAACTCATCCGCGATGGTGCGATCGGACGTGTCAGCGAAGTACACTCGTGGGTCCGTGTGCAGGGTCGGCAGTACTGCAATCGTACTGACCGCCCGGCGGCAGCTCCTGTGCCCGCCGGCGTCCACTGGAATCTGTGGCTGGGAGCTGCTCCGGAACGTCCTTTCGCTGCAGATGTTTACCACCCGTTTAAGTGGCGGGACTGGCAGGACTTTGGGTCGGGAGCACTCGGCGACTTTGGCTGCCACATCCTCGACCCGGTCTTTGGAGCACTGGGA
>JAFMMM010000115.1 GCA_017859815.1 Planctomycetota bacterium
GGAGTATCGTGAGGTATAGTCTGCACACAGAAGGGCGACTCCGTGTCCCCGGATCTGCCGCGTAAACGATTGACCATGCGGCGTAGCCATAACTTGCTGAAAGCTACCGCGCACGTCTCAGCAGATCACGGTAAACCTGCAAAGCCTGTTTGTATTCGGCGACCGCCGTTGGGGGCAGAAGCGATCCGCTGCGCTCCAGTTCAGCCTGCATTTGCTGAACCAGATATTCAACCTGTTTCCGTTGCGGCTGGATCGGTGCGTCCCGGAAAGTGATATGCCATGGAGCGGTATGCGCAAATCGCCTGCGACCATCAGGTTGTCTCACAACGCTGCGAACCGCGAGCCATGAAGTTTCGTTCAACTGCACCGGAAGCTGATATTCCTGCCGCCATGTTCCGGTCGCTGTTTGACTTGCAGCGTCTTTCAGGGTTTCCACAACACGTCCATTCACCAGGACCTCCACGCGGTCGGCCGGTCGCAGGCTGGTGCTGAGAATTTCCACGTCGAATTGTGCCGGGCCGGGTCCGTCGACGTGGAATTCCTGGCCCGGATGTTCCCGGTTCACTGTCACCTGCAGCATGGGGCCCGTAGTGACAAAGCTGCGTCCACGCTTCAGGCCGTCCAGCCAGCGTTCACGATCAAATGGGGTACCGGTCTGCACGTAAACACGGCTGTGACCAAGGGGCACGGGATGCACACCGGAAGCGGTACCGGCGGAGGGGCTGAGTCGAAATCCGCAGTTCAACAGGGCGTAATACATTTCAAAGCCGTAGTTCAGCCAACCCCACTCGGTGAGTGTTCCGGGAGCGGATTCTTCCAGAGTTACCCACGTGGGAGGATTTGCCGGGGCATTCCGAAATCCAAACTGCGTTCTCCAGACACTGTTGTTGGACAACTCAAACAGATCCACTCCTGCGACGGGGATCAGCATCAGTGACCACGGCCATGAGTGCTTATCCAGGTCAATCAACGCACCCTGGCGGTGAGCGTCCTCGGCAATCGGGCCGACGGGTGGGGCGAATTGCTGAAATGGTTGCTGATGATTCAGCAGAAACATCGCGCCAAGCACATGTCTTTGCTCCCCAATGGAGAAAATCTCATACTCGGTGTTCCGAGGGAAAATGACGTAGTCGCGATCAATGGGAATCGGTTCGGCACCGCGATCCTCCCGCGGACCAAAAGGTGAAGGTCCCTGCCTGCGGAGCGGCGAGGGCTGCAGATCGGGAAGTCGGTCGGATTGAATCGTCCAGAAGGTGACGGGAAACGTGACGTTCAGTTCTTCGGCCTGCATCACATTCGGAAGCTCCGGCAACCTTCGATGGACGTGCGTTTCCCCGGAATACCAGCCGGACTCAGCCACATTGCTCCACCGCTGCAGCGGCAGAAGGTGTTCGTTGATCCCGTCTTCGATGTGCAGCGTTCGAGTTGCCGGAATGTATTCTTTTCCACGTTCGACGTGCAGAGTGTACTGGCCATTGGGAAGTTCACAGACACAGGCATGGGCCGTGACAGTTGTGTGCACTTCCAGTGAACCCTCGATCGGCACCCACTGCTCGGTGTATGGTATCGCCTGACCAACGACTGATTCGCTGCTGACAAACCATGGTTTGCCGGTGGTGTCAGTCAGATAGACACGTGCCGGAATGGGTTTCCTGCTGTCGGCATCGACGATCGTCAGTCGCAGACGCCCCGCTGAGGCAGTGCAACATTGCAGCAGGCATACAGAGATTGCCAGAATCTGTCTTGCAGACATCGTCATTTCCCTTCCCACGGTTTCTTGAGTTGCTGATTCCCGCGAGGCTGTGCAGCCGCGGCACAACGCGGTGCTGCACAGGTCCCCTGCATTCGCTGCCCTCTGTTGCGTCACAGTATGGCTCAGCGGATGACAGCCGCCAATGTGGCGGTTATCCTCGCTGCCAGCATATCAGACAGTTTGTATGGGTGGTCAGCTGGCACAGAGTTACCCGGGAGGAACAGAATGCACAAAGCGTTGGCGACAAAACTTTTTCTGGTCATGGTTTCCTGTGCAATCCTCTGCGAGCTGCCGGCAGACGACGGCAGGCTGCAGCTGGTTGGTGTTCAGAAAATCTGGGATCAGGGAGCACATAACGCATTCACAGACCTCGTCAGATTCCAGGGAAACTGGTTCTGCGTCTTTCGTGAAGGTGCCGGTCATGTTTCCCCCGACGGAGCGTTGCGGGTGCTCAAATCAACCGACGGAACGCACTGGACGTCGGCCGCGCTGATTGAGTCTGCTGATTCTGATCTGCGTGATGCGAAAATTACGACGACACCGGACGGTCGCCTGATGCTGGCCGGGGCCGAGGCAATGAATGACACCAGTCAGTACAAACATCAGTCGCTGGTCTGGTTCTCCAGGAACGGGACAGACTGGAGTTTGGCTCATGAAGTCGGAGATCGTGATAACTGGCTGTGGCGTGTTTCGTGGAATGGTGAGACCGCTTACGGATTTGGTTATGGCACGAAGCAACGGGGGCTCAGCTTCTTCTCTGTCGATCTGCAGGGGAACTCCAGCCGCCTGATCGATCGTGTGGACGTCCCCGGCAGCTATCCCAACGAAAGTTCCATTGTGTTCCCCGAAAGACCGGGCCAGCCGGCGTTCTGCCTGCTGCGTCAGGATGGTCAACCCAATTCCGGCTTCGTCGGTTCCGCCGCACCGCCCTACACGAACTGGTCGTGGAAAAAACTCAACATGCGAATCGGTGGTCCGCACCTGATACGAATTCCCGACGGGCGGTATATCGCGTCTGTCCGCCTGTATGACGGCGGTGCCCGCACTTCGCTCTGCTGGCTGGATCCGGATTCTGCCACGTTGACGGAATCGCTGAAACTGCCCTCCGGAGGAGACACCAGCTATCCCGGTCTGGTCTGGCACGATGAGCAGTTGTGGGTCAGCTACTATTCCAGCCACGAAGGAAAAACCAGCATCTACCTCGCCAAAGTTCGTCCAGTCAAGTAATTGAATGCCTGGCCTGCCGCATCGCCGCGGCAGGACGGCATCAGACGGAAGGGAATCGGCCGTGACGGTCCCTTGCTGTCATGGTTGCAGGCCGTGGCTGCCTGCGACCGTTGACAGACAGGTGCACCCTGTCCTCTCAATTTACTTGCCGGGTGGATTTCCACGAGCTTGCCAATTGGGGTGCGGTTGGTGTGCTTCTTCCATGTACTGCGTCATGGTTTCCACCAGGTCCGGCCTGGAGACGGCCAGATTCTTCGTCTCACCAATATCTGTGGACAGGTCGTAAATCTGCATGGCACCGGTCATCCACGGTTCGCGAATTCCTTTCCAGCGTCCGGCTCGGACTGCCTGGCGTCCGCCCTGCTCGTAGAATTCCCAGTAGAGATACTTGTGGTTCTGTTGCAGATTTGGTTTCCCGGACAGTACCGGTGCAAAGCTGACAGAGTCGATCTCTTCGGGGGGCTGCACTGCCGCCAATTCCGCGGCCGTGGCCATCAGATCTCCGAAATAGCCGATGTGATCAGAAGTTGTGCCTGCGGGAGTCGTGCCGGGCCAGCGAACAATCATCGGAACCCGAATTCCACCTTCCGTCAACGATCGTTTCATGCCTCGCAATGGGCCTGATGGCTCAAATCGTTTTGGATTGTGTCGTCCCTCGTTGTGCGGTCCGTTGTCACTGGTGAACATCACCACGGTGTCGTCATCAATTTTCAGTTCCGCCAGCAGATCCAGCAGCCGGCCAATATCGGCATCCATACGGCTGATCATCGCGGCCTGCCCTTTATCCTGATCGGGCCAGTCCAGATCGGTGTAGTCGCCGTAGTCAGGGACCTCCTGCCCGTTTCCGGTGCCGCCGGATCCTTCGTTATTGGCGTGCGGAATCGTGAGCGACAGGTACAGGAAGAATGGGGCTTCATCTGCCGCCGCGCTGCGAATGTATTTCAGAGCCTCGTTGGCGATCAGATCGTGGCTGTAGTCCACCCGCACCGTTGCCCAACCACCGGTAAAGCCCCCATAGCTGCGGTTGTTCCGCTGAACTTTGTTCCGCAGTTGCTCCTTCGTCTCGTTGCGCCAAAGAAACTCCGGGTAGTAATTGTGAGCGTGGACCTGATTCAGATATCCGTAAAAGAAATCAAAACCCTGCCGCCTCGGCAGGCCATCCCGGCCGCCCATCGCGTCATCACCTAACCCCCATTTGCCACACAAGGCCGTTCCGTAGCCGGCACTCTTGAGCAATTCGGCTACAGTCACGTCCTGCGGGCGCAGCGACTGTTTTGCCATATTCGGTCCGCTGGCGTTGCCACGCACATGCGTGTGCCCCATGTGCTGGCCGGTCATCAGCACACTGCGGGAGGGTGCACAGACCGTGTTGCCAGCGTAGAAGTCGGTGAATCGCATGCCTTCCGCTGCCATTCGGTCCAGCCGCGGGGTGCGGATCAACTTCTGCCCGTAGCAGCCCAGATCACCGTAGCCGAGATCATCTGCCATGATAAAAATGATGTTCGGTTGAGTCTCCGCCGCAGTCTCTGCAGCGATGAGGCCGGTGAAGGTCAGAAGTGTTGCAAAGAAATGAAGTCGCATCAGCGGTTTCCCATTGTGATGATCCAGGACGGGCTGCTGCCGAAGCGTTTCCACACTGGTGTGCAGCATTCGGTTCTCGGGACCGCTGCAGTTTACCTGTGTCTCATTGAGTGGCAACTGTGCGTCCGGTTCCCCCGCCCCGCTGTTGTTTGCTAGCATCCGCTTCGGTTCTGCCCGTGTCGCACTGACGTTCGAGGAAATAATCATGATCAGCCGTTCTTGTCTCCGTATCTGCAGTCTCCTGATGACGCTGCTGGGCATTGGTGTTGCAGACTGTGCTGCAGTCGATGACCGTCCCAATTTGCTGGTGATTCTCGCCGATGATCTGGGGTACGCCGATCTGCAGTGTTGCGGTTCCACCGACATGCAGACTCCAGTGCTGAATCAGCTCTTCGCTGATGGACTGAAATTCACCGAAGCCTATGCCAACTGTCCCGTATGCTCGCCAACACGGGCAGCTCTGCTGAGCGGTCGGTATCAGGATACGGTGGGGGTCCCGGGGGTGATTCGAACGCACGCCGAAAACAGCTGGGGATACCTCGCCCCGGACATTGAACTGTTACCCGCTGCCGCTCAACGTGCCGGCTATCACACCTCAATCGTTGGCAAATGGCACCTTGGTCTGGAATCGCCCAATACGCCGACGGAACGGGGCTTTGATCACTTCCATGGCTTTCTCGGTGACATGATGGATGACTATTACCACCATCGACGCCACGATGTGAATTACATGCGGCGGCAGCAGGAGGTGATTGATCCGGAGGGGCACGCGACCGATCTGTTCACCCAGTGGGCTGTGGAGTATCTGAACGAACGCAAAGGCAGCGACCAGCCATTCCTGATGTATCTGGCTTACAACGCCCCCCACACTCCAATTCAGCCGCCGGCCGACTGGCTGCAAAAAGTCCGGCAACGAGAACCCCAGATCACTCCCAAACGTGCGGCACTGGTGGCGCTGATTGAACACATGGACGCGGGCATCGGATCTGTGATTGCAGCCCTCAAAGCCAACGGGCAATGGGAAAACACAATTGTCGTATTCACGTCTGACAATGGCGGGCAGCTGGATGTGGGCGCCAACAACGGACCACTGCGAGATGGTAAGCAAAGTGTGTATGAAGGTGGTCTGAAGGTGCCAATGTGTGTGACGTGGCCCGGAAACATTCGCCCCGGCACCGAAACGGATTTCCGAGTGATGTCCATGGACATTCTGCCAACACTGTTCGCGGCCACCGGCATTGAACATGCAGAAGATCTGGACGGACACAGCTTCCTGCCAACACTCCAGGGGAAAACCCAGTCGGCTTTGCGAGATCGCTGGTTCTACAGTCGTCGCGAGGGCGGGGTGCGTTACGGTGGAAAAACGATCGAAGCCGTGCAGGAGGGACAGTGGAAACTGCTGCAGAACTCTCCATTCGCTCCACTGGAACTGTACAACCTGCAACAGGATCCACAGGAACAGAACAATCTGGCGTCTGCCAACCGGGGAGTTGTAAATCGACTGAATACTGTGCTGAGACGACACTTGCAGCGTGGCGGTGCAGTGCCATGGCAGCCGCCCGCAGCCGTTCGTGAGTGACAGGACGCGACACGGTCACGGACAACTTCGTTGCTGAAGCTGATCAGAACTGCCGCGGAATTCTGCGGCAGTTTTTTGTTGCGCGATCGTCGCCGCCTGGTAATTCTCTTCGCGGCAATCGCTGAAGAGTGAAGTTGCGGTCCCTGATCTCAGGGTCACGGAGTCGTGAACAGAATCCTGTGCAATTCAGCCAGCTCTTCCGCCGGAATCTTGATCACGCGACGGTCGTAGGTCATCAGTCCGTTGATTTCCCCTTCAACGTCGGTCGTCTGTGTGTAGACACCGGCAGCAATTCCCTGTCCCCGCAATTCGTTCAGCATCCGAATTGACTTGACGTACCGGTCTCGATACTCGGTGGCATTGCGAGGAAGATCACCGTAGCCCCAGTTGCGACGACCGGCGTCATACAGGTGCCCCTGAACCGGCAGGCCATGGCCACCAAATTCCCCGATGACTTTAATGAACTCGTGAAACCGTCCCCCCTTCGCAAGTTCAAACGGGAATCCCGGGTGCGGATAACGATGCTCGTCAACGATGTTACCGGACTGAAAGAAGTTGCCTCCACTGGCGATGTTGATGAGACGCGATGGGTCCCGCTGACGAATCCAGTCGCCCACCTGCATGGTGCGATGCTGACCCCAGGCTTCGTTGAACGGCACCCAAACCGCAATGCACGGGTGACTTTCCAACGCCGTAATCATGCGGTCAAGTTCCAGCATGTACTGCTGATGCTCTCGCTCTGGCCACTCAGCATCATTCGGGAGTGGAAACAGTCGCGTCCATTCCGGTCCCGGACCGCCACTGACCTGATCCTGCCAGACCAGCATCCCCAGCCTGTCGCAGTGGTAATAATATCGACGCGGTTCCACTTTGATGTGCTTGCGGATCATGTTGAATCCGGCCGATTTCAGCCACTCAATATCGAACCGCATGGCTTCGTCGGATGGGGGCGTCAACAGTCCGTCCGGCCACCATCCCTGATCCAGCGGGCCCCAGTGAAACAGCGGCTGACCGTTCAGCGTCATCCGCCAGTGTCCGTCCGTGCCTCGCTGGCGCGCAATGGTGCGAATGCCGGCGTAACTGCGAACCGTATCTGCGGCAGCTCCGGTTTCGTCCAGCAAACTAATGACAACGTCATACAGGTGGGGAGTCGATGGTGACCACAGCTTTGCGTCGGGGATTGCAAGTGTCAGCGTGCCGATGCCGGTTGCGGAGGCGACTGGTTCGCCATCATCGAACACCTGCACACGGGCTGCATGTCGTCCACTGCTGATCGGAGAGACACGAATGGTCCCAGTAGCGGCATCGGTCGAAATCACCACGTCTTTCAGGTAAGTCGATGGCACCTCCTCCAGCCAGACCGTCTGCCAGATGCCGCTGACCTGTGTATACCAGATTCCCCGCGGTCTCAGCGACTGCTTACCCCGCAACTGGTACTCTTCGGTAGCGTCTGTCACCCGCACAGTCAGCCGGTTTTCGCCGTCGTGGATTTCGTCGGTGATGTCGAATGTGAATGGCGTGTGCCCGCCGGTGTGCGTCCCGACCAGCTGGCCGTTGACAAAAACCTCGCACGAGTAGTCGACGGCTTCAAAATGAATCAACTGTCGCTGGCCATTCTTCGTGGCGGCCTGAAAGCTGCGGCGATACCACAGGGCCTGGTCTGTATCCAGCATTCGTTCCACACCGCTGAGTTGTGATTCGGGCGCGAACGGAACCAGAATTTTCCCGGCCCATTCATCAGGCGATTCCCGCTGATCTCCGGCGGAGATGGCATAGTCCCAGTGCCCGTTCAGATTGGTCCAGCGATCACGAACCAGCCTTGGCCGAGGATACTCCGTCCAGGCATTTTCTGCTGTGACAGCCTCACCCCAGGTTGTCGTCAAAGTTGTCTGAAATGGAATCAGACTGCGTCGAGGTCGAGGGAGTTTCGGGACACTGGCTGCGTCAACCAGATGAACGTCGATAAACTGGCCACCGTTGGTCTGCCGACAGTGGACCGCCAGCAGCTGTTCTCCGGTGCTGAGTCGGCCGGCTGCTTCTTTCGTCAGCGGGACAATTTCGTATTTGGAAAGAAAACCATCGAATGACGCGATCTGTTGACCGTTCAAATAAACGACGGCGTCTTCATCATGGTGAATCAATAACGCGGGCTGCTGCGGAACTGTGTCCAGCTGAAAACGCTTGCGCAGCCAGATTGCATCAGAAGACCATTCCGTTCCAATGCGTGAACCGGGTGTCCCCGGTGTGCCAAATCCTCCGAAGCCTGATTTCCAGTTGGTATCGTCAAAGTCAGGCTGTGTCCACGCCTGGGCGGGAGGCTGCAGTGTCCAGGTCCACAGATCGGTAATCTCATCAGCACTCAGCCGACCGCTGAACAGAATCACAGCCAGAGCGATGCGCGCACAGACGGACATTTCGGTTACCTTTCCTTCAGCCCACGAAAATTGTCAGGCCCTGATACCTTCGGAAGCAATGGTTTCCGTGGGCACGCTGACGGCTTCAGCAGGAACGTCACTGCCGCTGTCCGGATCCAGTACGGAGAAGTCAGCAAAGGTGGCATAGATCGTCAGGATCAGACCGATCAGGATAAACCCAGCCGGGCGTGCCAGCGGCCATGGAGTCATATCCACAGCACCAACATCCTGCTGTTCGAACTCGGTTTCGCGTGGCCTGATCTCACCAATTACCAGCATCATGATCACCAGCCACGCAAAGACCAGCCCCAGAAAATGAAAGTCATGGATGGAGTTGACGATGAGTGGAAACGGATGCACAAAGTAGCCGATGGCGATTGCGGAAATGCCAACCAGCAACCCCGCGTTGGCGGCCATCGCTGGAACGCGTCGCGTCAGCATCCCCACCAGGACCACGGCAAAGATCGGAATGAAGTACATTCCATTCATCTTCTGCAGGTAGCCAAAAATGCTCTCCTGCCCGGCCAGTTGAGGTGCAATCAGCATGGCGGATGCGGCGATGATCCAGCCGAATACCTGCCCGCTGCGGACCACCGCCTGCTCGCTTGCGGAGGGATTGATCACTCTGCGATAAACACCAAGGCTGAACAGCGTGCAGGCACTGTTCAGAGCCGAGTTGAAACTGGACAAAATGGCGCCGATCATCACCGCTGCAAAGAATCCCGTCAACTGCTCGGGCAACACCAGATTCACCAGTTTGCCATAAGCCTGATCAGGTTTGATCCCCGTTTCAGCAAACAGTGACCATGCCAGCATGCCCGGCAGCACCAGGTAGAGCGGGCCCAGAAGCTTCAAGGCTCCTGTCAGCAATACGCCCTTCTGCCCCTCCGCCAGACTGCTGGCCCCAAAGGTGCGCTGGATGATCTGCTGATTTGTCGTCCAGTAAAACAGATTCAGCAGGAAGATCCCGGAAAAGATTGTGCCGAATGGAACGGAAGAATCCGGGCCGCCAACTGAATTGAGCCGGCTGCTCTGCTCCTGCATGACAGTCTGCAGGCCGGCAGAAATACCACCGTCGCCGCCCACATACGACAGCCCGTAAATGGTGATCATAAAACCGCCCGCGAACAGACCAACACCGTTGATCGTGTCGGAAACGGCGACCGTTCGCAGACCTCCAAACAACGCGTATACCGATCCAATGATGCCGACCACGATAACGATCAACCACAACGCAAATGTGTCTGCTTCGATATCAAACCGCGTCGGCAAATCTCCCAGCATCTCCGGCACATCCAGAATTCCGACCATGCCCGTAGCACCCGTGTACAAAATGATCGGCAACAGGATGCCGACATAGGCCAGCAGAAAAATGATGTTGGAAATCAACTGGGTGCTGCGGTCGAAACGAATCTCCAGGTATTCCGGGACCGTAGCCACCCCGCTGCGCAGAAATCGTGGCAGAAAAAACCAGGCCATAAAGACCAGCGCCAGCACACACACCACTTCCCAAACCATCACGCACAAACCATCCGTGAAGGCGGCGCCGTTCAATCCCACCATCTGTTCCGTGGAAAGATTCGTCAGCAGGAGGGAACCGGCAATCAGGGGGGCTGACAGCGAACGCCCGGCAAGAAAATACCCGCCCGTGGTGGAGTGGTCATCGTTGCGAGTGATGATCCACGTCAGGGAAGCAACAAACGCGGTAAAAAACAGGAACGAAATCGCAAGGACCATAGCAGGGCTCGCATCTGAATGGATCGGTGATGGAAGTGTCTCATGCGGACGGAGGGAATGTGTTTGTGCAGCCCCGCAATGCTGTCAATGTGCCGTCCTGTTGCTGGAACGGCACTTCACAGGATGCCGGCGTGGCGAGTCAGGCGGTCGGATCAAGGATGACCTTCATGGCTCCGGCTTCTCCGCCGTAGAGTCTCGCAAACCAGTCCGGGCCATGCTCCAGCGGCGCCCGGGCTGTGATCAGTGGATCGACGCGAATCGCTCGACGCTCCAGCAAATCGATGCACTGCGGATACTCGCCGTTCGATGCACAGGTTCCTCCTACGGTCAGTTCTCGTGTCACGATGGATTGCAGTGGAATATCCACATGCGGTGCCAGGTTGCCAACAAGTGTGATCGCTCCGCCTTTGCGGGTGGAGTCGACGGCCGTGGCGATGGTGGGAGTGGCACCGACCACCTCCAGCACAACGTCTGCGCCGCGGCCATCCGTCAACCGACGTACCTCCTCCGGAACATCGACGGCATCTGCTTTCAGACCCACGTCAGCCCCCAGCTCCAATGCGGTGTCCAGACGCCCCTGATCAAGATCAACGGCAATGACTTTGCTGGCACCGGCCAGGCGAATGGCCTGCAACGCCAACAATCCAATCATTCCGCTGCCCACAACAACTGCCGTGTCGCCCAGTGTGACGGGCGTACGATTGGCGGCGTGTACCGCAACGGAGACGGCTTCAATCATCGCCGCGTGCTCAAATTTCAGGTCCTGAGGCAGCCGGTAACAAATGTGCTTTGGAACAGCCACATATTCCGCAAACGCACCGTGACGGCGGTACTCACCACACGAAACTCCCAACACCATTCTGTTGTCACACAGATTGATCTGACCGCGGCGACAAAACCAGCAGTGACCGCACGAAACCGTACTGTCGAAGGTGACTCGATCACCCTCCGAAAACTCAGTGACTCCCGATCCAACGGCAGAAACGACGCCTGCGGCTTCATGACCCATGACGAGAGGTGGAATCCGTCGTCCGGAACTCCCGTCGTATCCGTGAATGTCGCTGCCGCAAATTCCGCAGGCGCGGACCTGAACCAGAATGTCGTCCGGTCCAATCTCCGGAACCGGGAACTCAGTGACCTCCAGCTCTTTGTAATCCTTCAGCAACAGCGCTTTCATTTCTTCTTCCACTTGCGAGCCGACAGGAGATTCAGGAGTCCCCCTGAGTTTCTGTTGCTCATTTGTTTGCTGACCTGATTGACGGACCACAACTGTCGCCGTGCCGCAAATCCTGACATTTTGACTTGTTTCCTGCTGAGCAGCCCGAAACAGATCGGACGCCGTGGAAGGATAACAGGAAACAGGCAAATCGTGGAAGGAAAGGAGAAGAAGTTGGCCGGGGACTGTCCGGGAGTTTGTTATTGGAGACGCATCGACAGGCTCTTTTGAAGGCAATGTGCTGCCGCGCCTCTCCCCAGCGCATAAGAAAAGGGGAAAGGACAAGTCCTTTCCCCTTTCCGCCGTGAGTCTGCAGGACAAACACACGGCAGGAGATTCCCGCTCGGGCTACACACCCATATGAGCGGGAACAGGCGAGTCCGCCATTACACCGGGACTGTGCCGCCAGCAAGCGTTGCGGTTGAAGGTGATGCGGTTGAGTAGGCCGGCATGCCATGCTCAACGACGTCCAGACCCTCAATCTCCTCCTCTGCAGGCACACGCAGCATGTTCAGCGACTTCAGAATGTAGAACAGTGCGAACATCGTTACGAAGGCCCAACTGCAGATGATGACGGTTGCCTTCAACTGCACCATGATGTATCCCACTCGGTCCAGACCCTCAGGAATGCTGGTCCCAAAGATCCCTGTGGCCAGCCCACCCCAGATGCCGCAGACTCCATGGACCGGGAAGGCACCAACCGGGTCGTCGATCTTCAGCTTGTCGAGCGCGATGATCGCCGCGAATACCAGCACTCCAGAGACGGCACCGATAATAATTGCACTAACCTGGGAAACCTGGTCGCAGTTCGCAGTGATTCCTACCAGCCCAGCCAGTGCCCCGTTGAGAGCCATGGAGAGGTCCGGCTTCTTGAATGAGGCCCATGACAGAATCATTGCAACCACCGCTCCGACGGCTCCAGACAACGTGGTCGTCAAGGCAATATAGGTGGTGGCTTCGGCGTTCGCGGCACCGGAGTAGGTCAACTGACTGCCCGGGTTGAATCCGTACCAGCCGACCCACAGGATCATTACGCCCAGTGCGGCCAATGGCATGCTGTGAGGGAGCATTGGCTGCGATTTCCCGTCTTTAGAGAAGCGACCAATCCGAGCTCCCAGAACGATTGCACCGGCAAGCCCGGCAAACCCACCAACTGCGTGCACGACAACTGACCCGGCAAAGTCGGCGAAACCTTCGGCGGCGAGTGCCCCGCCGCCCCATTTCCACATGCCGCTGATCGGATAGATCAGACCTGTCAGAATCGCACTGTAAATCAGGTATGCGGTGAACTTCATCCGACCTGCCACGGCACCCGACACAATGGTTGCTGCGGTCGCTGCAAAAGCCGCCTGAAAGAAGAAGTCAGCACTGTTGCTCCATCCTGTGTCCAACGCTGGAGTATCGGCATCACGTGACACGAAGGATCCGCCAAATCCAAACCACTTGCCTTCGTAGTCGCCGCCCGGATACATCAGACCGTATCCGACCAACAGAAACAGCAGAACACCGACCGAAAGGTCCATCAGGTTTTTGAACAGAATGTTGCAGGCATTCTTGGCAGCATTTAATCCGACCTCCACCATCGCGAAGCCAGCCTGCATAAACAACACCAGAATCGCACACAGGAACATGACCAGCGTGTTAATCGTGTAGTCAATTTCCGCCTTCTCATAGTATTCCGGTGCTGCCTCAGTCGCCTCAGCAGCCGCCTCCACGGCTGCCTCATCAATGGCGAATGCTGAACCACTTACCAGTGTTGCAAGCACGAACACGGGTAGTGTTCTCCTGATCAATCCCATCACAAACGTTGCACTCATCTTGCCTGTTCCCCTCACTCAGATATCTCCAAATTGCACGGCGATGACAAATCAAAAACCGCCGCTTCACTTGAGAGATCCGAGAGAGCAATCAGCGTGCCAATTTAGGATCGACATGCACCATAAACACGCATCCCTGTCTTTTCTGCCTGATTTTGCAACATTTTATTTCAGGGGATGAGATTTTTGCGAAGCTGGATGACTCAAACCGCCGTAGAAGTAGGCGGTGATGATGCTCAATGCGCAATTAAAAGGCACCCCGGGTTGGGTTGCCTTGTTTTTGTGCTGTTGCTGGGGGAGT
>JAFMMM010000504.1 GCA_017859815.1 Planctomycetota bacterium
AATCATCCGCCAGAATGAGCACCAGATTGGGTTTGGTTTTGGAAGCGATCGCCGCAGCGGCATGGGGGACGGTTGCTGTGGATGTGAGGAGCGTTGTGTTCGTCGGCGGATGACCATGGCTGCTGGCGGGCAGGCACAGGAGTGCCGCAGCGAACTGCAGCAGAATGGGGGCGGCGTTCCTGACAGGAGCGGAAACGGGATAGACCATGAGATGTTCCGGTAAGGCGTTCGAAAAGTCGCATGAGGAAATGGTATTGGGCGATCATGCGATGGATCAGAAGTTTACCGAAAGGCTGCTCGGGGCCAAACGGAACCCGCGATGATTCAGCATGCAGGGGAGCGGTTCCATCCGTGGAATGGCAGAGACGGCAGTCGGCTCAAGAGGTTGTCTGGGTCGTGGGCTCGTGAGCGGCAACGTTCTTGTCCGCGGAAATTGTGGCGAAGACGGGCCGTTCCACTGATCCGGACATGGGGCGAACAGCAATGGTGCGGCTCAGCGTCGCGTCAGGAACCGGTGAGAGATCGGCCGTGTGGGCGTCGAGAACGTTTGCCTGTCGTCGCGGCAACAGCAGCAGGGAACAGAGACGCAGAACAGAGGACAGCACAAAGATCAGCAGCCACGACTGGGGACTTCGGTTGAGCAGGGTCAGCACCGCGCCGCCAATCAGGGAGCCTGCGACCATGGCCAGAGAGTTGCCAAGGTTGTAGAGAGTCAGGACGGAGACCCTCTGTGCATGAGGAATGCGGCGGAAGAACTGCAGCAGCATCGCCAGTTCATAACATCCCCACATCATTCCGCTGGTGATCTGCAAAACAGCCAGCCACGCAACAGACTGGCTTACCATCCACAAACCGCTGAGTGGGACGATGCCGATACTGCCAAGCCACAGCAGCCGCTCAGTGCCCAGACGATTGGCAATTCCGGCGGCCCAGCGGAGAGACAGAATCTTTCCCAGAAAGCCCAGCGCAATCAGCAGCAGGTATTGAGTCCACTCCAGCTGCCGGACTCGTAACATATACGGAGTGAACCAGGGACCGGAGACGTGCACGCTGATTTGCATTGCCAGCAGAAACCAGACAAAGCGGGCGGTTGGGTTGGGATGACGCACTTGTTGCCAGATTTGTCGCATCGGGGAAGGCGATTGATCTGGTTCAGAGGAAACGAGATTGGGATCCGGCTGTGACGAGGGATTTTGGCGTTGGGCAGGCGTTGCAAATTCCGTTGCCGACGGGGTGGGCAGCGCCTGATTGACCGCTGATGTTCCTGTGTTCAGCGACGTGCTGGTGGTAAGGTTGTGACGTGGCGGTGACGTTGAGGAGGCGTCATCGATCGGGGTGGCTGACTGGCGGCTGAGCATCCATGCCGAGAACAGTCTGGCGAAGGCTGCGACACCAAATAAGACGGCAAAAGTTCGGCCGTTGTGGGACGACTGTGCATCCTGATCCATCAGCAGACCGGCGAGAAGAATTCCGACAGCAATTCCGAGGTGGCAGAGCCGGCTGCGTACGGCAAAGAACGCAGCTCGCAGTGCCTGAGGCACCAGGTATTCCGCCCATGCATTCCAGGCCGGCCCCGTTGCCAGACCTGCCGACCAGTAAACAGTGGCAGCGGCAAATACAGTCCAAACTGGAAAATCCTTCTGCAATGCGAGCAGGCAGATGGTCGCCATACTGAGTGATTGCAGAGCAGCAGCAGCGACCACAAAGTTGCGGTAAGAGTGTTGAGCGTACAGGATGCGGGGAGCCAGCAGCTGGATCACACTTCCCAGCAGAATTGGAACGGTGGCAATCATCCCGGAAGCGAATTCGCCGAAACCAGCAGCGAGGACGAAGGCGGGCAGCCATGTTTCCCCAATACCGACCATCAAGCTAAAGCCGAAGCCGTCTGCTTTCATCGCATTGAGATCGCGACGCAGGTGAGTTCGCACAATTACGGCCACGGTGGTGTCTCAGATGCTAGCCGGAAGAAAAGTGAAACGGCGGTGACAGGGAGCGGGTTGCAGCGTTTAATACGCCGACGACAGTCCTTCTCACAATCTCAGTCCGTCAGGATCGTCCGCTTTTTCTCGAAGCTGATGGTGTCAGACGTAAGGATCGGGGCAGATGAGTCCTGGCTGGACCAGGGGTCAGGCGGGCGAGTGGGGTTGTTGGGGGCGGATTGAGATGCCAAACTTTCCCCACGTGGCAGTAGCACGAAGTCCGGTAGGCCAGGGCGTCGTGGCATTTGTTGTGGCATTTGTTGTGGCATTTGTTGTGTGGATGCACGGTACAACGTTGCTTTGAAAAGGCTGCGTATGTGTCTTCGCCTTGTGTTGGTGTTGCGGCTGAACGGGAGTTTCTTCCGTTGCTTGAGTTTTGATGCCGGACGGTTTGTTTTTTAAGGGAGTCTGCTTCGGCATGGTTATCGTTCGCTGCGTTCATCTATTTTTTGCATTACTGGTCTTGTCGTCCAGCCTGTCGGCTCAGCAGATTGTGGCTCACCGCGGTGCGTCTGAGGATGCTCCTGAGAATACGATGGCGGCGTTTGATCTGGCATGGGAACAGAAGTCGGACGCCGTTGAAGGAGATTTCTATCTGACGGCGGACGGAGAGATCGTGGCCGTGCACGACAAAGATACCAAGCGGACCGGCGACAGGAATCTTGACGTCAGAAAATCATCCGTGGCGGACCTAAAGACCGTGGACGCCGGTTCGTGGAAAGACAAGCGGTTTGCTGGAGAGCAGATCCCGATCATCGAGGAGGTGGTAGCGAGCATTCCGGACGACAAGGTTTTCGTGCTGGAGATCAAGGACAGTCCGCGTCTGGTTCCGGTGTTGGCGAAGAAGATTGCCGAGAACCCGGACTTCAAAAAGTTGCTGCCGAATCGGCTGATGATTATTGCGTTCGATGCCAATGTGGTGAAGGCGTGTCGGCAGCAGATCCCGGAGGCTCGCGCGGTTTGGCTGACGTCGTTTAAGGGGGACCTTGCGGCCGGTACGGTGACACCAACCATTGATTCAATTCTGGACACGCTGCAGCAGATTGACGCTCACGGGCTGGATTGCAAAGCATCGGATCACATCAATGCGGCTTTCGTGCGCCGCTTGCGTGAGGCCAGACCGGATCGGCCCTACGAGTTCCACGTTTGGACGGTGGATGACGCCGCGGTAGCGAAGCGGTTCCAGAAACTCGGCGTGGATTCCATTACGACGAACCGCCCTGCTCGACTCAGATCCAGCCTGTAGGCCGCCGCCGCCGGAA
>JAFMMM010000116.1 GCA_017859815.1 Planctomycetota bacterium
ATTGCTCCTCGCCCTCACAACAGCGGTCACCTGACAATCGAGAGCACTGCAGCGAGCCAATTCGAACAACAGTTCCGCGCGGTAAGTGGCCTGCCCTCCGGGAATGTGCGACCACTCAGACCGGCGGTGATGCTGAATCTGCTGGGGGACCATCTCGAGCATGCCACCGCGGATGCATGGCGAGAAGTGTTTGGTCTGGAAGACGTACATGTGCACATGTACGGCAAGCAGGAGGCTCGCCGTGGCAGAAAAATGGGACACCTCACTGTTCTTGATGACGTCCTCGAAAATGCAGAGAAGCGAGCTCGGCAGGCGCGCAGAATTCTTGGGTGGACCGGCGAGTAAGAAATGCGATGGTGTCAGGTTGCTGCGCAGATGACAGCGGCCATGCCGAGTGACGGAAACCAGTTTGTCGTCTGCCGGTTGAGTGTGCGGGACAGCGTGGCTGATACAGAGCAGCCCGGTGAAAGAACTGCTTCATCTGACGTGCGTTTGCGTTTCACACCAGCGGTTGCAAAGGAATCCATCGCTGACGCACGACGCCGAACACGGTGCGATGCCCGTGGCCTGCACTCGCTGAACAGTCAGCACGCGGCGTTTTCGTC
This sequence comes from Planctomycetota bacterium, assembly GCA_017859815.1. GTDB lineage: Bacteria > Planctomycetota > Planctomycetia > Planctomycetales > Planctomycetaceae > SXXK01. The sequence goes on from JAFMMM010000116.1 coordinate 606, forward strand.
GAGCTCATACTGTTCGACGAATGCTTTCTGAAAATCGTAGACGTTGATGAAGTCTTCGAGTGAGTCTTCGGGCGTTTTCTTCATATCACCGGAGTCAATCATTGCGAAGACAATTCGACCAAAGTCTTCAGTCGAATTGATGCCCCAGTACTGGAAGACGACCGGGCAAAGCATTCCAAAAAGCTGTTGGCCAAGTTGCCGGACGCCTTCAAGCAGTTCACCGCCCGAGATGTGCCCTTTTGCCTCTTCAGATCTGCTGCGACCAAGTTGCCTTTGTGTGAATTGAAGTGCTTGCAGAAGAAACTGGCAGGCCTGCGGGTGATACTCGGTAACGGAATAGGATGGTCTTGCCATTTGGTACACTTTTGCAGTGAGGGTTACTGCGATTGTCAAAGACGGCAGTCCGTCGGCGGCACTTCATGGGACACTCGTGATGGAGCGGTGAACCTTCGTGCCCGGGATTCGCGGCGCGAAAACCGTCGGTCCACAATCGTTCGGGAAGGACTCATTCATCCCCGCACCGACCAGGGAAAGAGTATTGCAGGAAATGATGCCTAAATGCAACAGTCTAGCCCTGACTGTCGCGTGAATCCGTCTGTGGTTCTGTCTTCGGTGAGTCTGCAGACTTGCGTCCTGACCGCGAGCGAGTTCCTCGGGAAATGACGGTCACGATGTCGGACATTTCTGTGATCTGACGGCGTCCATCTTCGAAGATGATCATCAGCCTGCGAGCCAGTAATTCCTGACCAACAACCTTGCCATTGCCGTTTTTCGTGACGACTGTCGATCCAATACCCGGCAACTCGCGGCGATTTTCCTCGTATGTGTCGTACTCATATCTCAGGCAGCATTTCAGACGTCCGCACCTGCCGGAAATCTTGTTCGGGTCCAATGAGGCCTTTTGCAGTTTCGCCATCTTCATGGAAACTGGCGGCGTTTCGTGGAGGTGCGTGTTGCAGCAAACGGGTTTGCCGCAGTCGCCATAGTCTGCCAGCAGTCGCGATTCGTCACGAATGCCGATGTGCCGCATTTCCACGCGAGTTTCGAATTCCCTGGCCATGACCTTGACCAGTTCTCGAAAATCCACGCGGTTTTCGGCGAGGTAGTAAAGAACCACTTTCTCGCCACCGAACACCAGTTCGATGTCGACTGGCTGCATGACAAGAGAGTGCTCGCGGATGATCTCCGCTGCCCGGGCAAAGAATTGCTTTTGTTTCGTCAGAGTTCCAGCGCGGGCCTGACGGTCTTCGTCGCTCACTGCTCGAAGAATGCGACCGTTCCTCGATCGTCCTCGCCTGAGAGAGGCAGCAGCATGCTGAGACATGGGAGAAAGTACCACGCCCCAATCGACGCCACGTTCCGATCGAACCAGAACCTCATTCCCCCGGGAAAACCGTTCCCCGCGCCTGGCCTCAAAACTTCCCAGTGATCTCAACGATCCGTAGCGAACAACGTAGCGACGATCATATTGATCGCTGGATGAATCCGGGGAAGGCTGCGTTTTCTCGAACATTTTTCTTCGATCTCAGGAGTGCTGGCCGGGGAGGACGAGAGTATAGCGGGGAGACCCTGCCTGCGGAAACGAGTCGCGCGGATCGGCGATTCGAGACCGTCTGAGAGATGGCAGTTGGCGCCGCAAATGTCAATTTTGACATTTTTGACAAATGCAATTGTCAAAAATAAGCCGATTTCTATCATAACGCAAGTCGAGGGGGCGTATCGGTCGGCCACGCTGGCAGGGATTGAATGATTTTTGTCATGGTGATCTGGACATCTCCCCCAACGCCGAAACTCGTGCACTGTTTGCCCTGCAGTCGTTTGGTCTGCAGTCGTTTGCCCTGCAGAGCTTTGGTCTGAGGCGTTGTCTTTGACGCATTGTTGGGTCCGACACGTTGTGATTTTGTCGTGGCATCTGCCTTCCGCGCGGTGTCTCGTTGAGCAATCCGGTCGTATTTGAGGTGACCTGCCACGTGAGTACGCTCGATTCAAGAGACAGAGAGATTCTTGAATACCTGCATCGGTCTGCCGGGGCTGACATTGCGTCAATGTGTGACTTCCTTGGCGTAACTCGAACTGCGGTTCGGCACCGGATTTCACGGTTGGAGGCTGAGGGGTTGGTGTGCTGTGGACCTCAGTCACCTCCGTTATCCGGGTCCTCTCGGGGACGTCCGCGACTGTTGTTTCAGGTGACACCCGACGGTCTGCATTCGCTGGGGCAAAATTATCGGCAGATGGCTGTTGTGATGTGGCAGGTCATCACCGGTATTTCTGATCCGGAGATGCGTGAGCAACTGTTGGCAAAGGTCCGTGACACGCTGGCCGGTGATCTCCGGCGGCGGATTTCCGGCGACGGCCCACTGGAGGAGCGTCTCGGTGATCTTGCGGCAGAAATGAATGCCAACGGGTTCAACGTGCACTCCGAGAGATCTGGCAAGTTGCAGATTCTTCGTGAAACGTCCTGTCCGTTTCCGCTGTTGGCGGAGGTCGATGATTCAATCTGTCGGGTGGAACAGGAGGTACTGGAGCAGGTTCTTGGAGTGCCTGTGGACGTTGTGTCTCGGTGTCGTGATGGTGCAGGCTGTTGCGAGTTCCAGATGCAGGGTTAATTGGGGGTTCAGGGTTGCGGTGTCGCAGCATCTACCGACTTCCGGAAGATGCCTTCAGGCAAGCCGGCTGAATTGAAACAGAAACGGCTGCTGGTAGAGTTCCGGAACCAGCAGCGATGACATCCGGAACGGTCCGGTCTGCCTCTGGGCAGACCCGCCTGCAGTGACCGGCCGGCGGCCGATCGCTGTGGGCTTCTGGACAGGGAAAAAGCTAACAAGACAGAAGGACAGATCTGATGACGTGGGTTGAGGGACGGTTCGAAGAGAACGTAATTACCACCACAGTTGAGCAGGCTCTGAACTGGGGACAGCAATCAAGTATTTGGCCGATGACCTTTGGGTTGGCGTGCTGTGCGATTGAGATGATGGCGACCGGGGCCAGCAAGTATGACATTGACCGGTTTGGTGCCGGAGCGTTTCGCGCAACTCCTCGGCAGTCGGACTTGATGATTGTTGCGGGCACAGTGACGTTCAAGATGGCCAGTCGCGTGCGGCGTCTGTACGAGCAGATGCCGGATCCAAAGTACGTCATTGCGATGGGGGCGTGTACCGTTGGTGGCGGTCCTTACTTCAAGCACGGATATCACGTTGTGAAGGGCGTTGATCTGGTCGTGCCAGTCGATGTTTACGTTCCCGGGTGTCCTCCGCGTCCGGAAGCCCTGCTGGAGGGGCTGATGAGGATTCAGGATAAGATTAAGGCCCGCAAGGTGACTCGTGGGGAGGCGCGCTTGCCGGTTCCGCATCACTCCGGTACTTCCGCTCTGAATGTGTGAAGTCTCATCTGCCGGCAATGAAGAGCTGGCTGCTTGAATTCCATTGGTGTTGGTATTCAACAGGTGAGTGGCAGAGAGTGTCTGCGATGATGAGCGGAATGCCGTCAGGTGCTCGGCTTCGCGATGGTCGCGTTGGCGTTGCAGCACGGCTGAGGCAGTCAGCATCGCGGGCAGAGAAGACGGGTTAAGACAGTTTGAGTTCGAATTCGTGTTTTGAGGGTGAGAAATGAGCAGCGTTCTGAAGATTTCAGACTTGCACGTGTCAGTGGGTGAGACGCCAATTTTGAAGGGCGTGAACATCGAGATCCGTCAGGGTGAGGTTCATGCACTGATGGGGCCGAATGGTTCGGGAAAGAGTACGCTGGCGTACGCACTTGCCGGGCATCCGAATTACACGGTGACGCGCGGGACGATCGAGGTTGACGGTAAGGACATTACCGAGCACGCGCCGGACGAGCGGGCACGGCTGGGGATGTTCCTGGCATTTCAGTACCCGGTGGTGATCCCGGGTGTCAAAGTCGCAGACTTCCTGCGTCACTCCGTCACCAATGTTCGCAACCCGGATCGCCGCGAGGGTGAGGGATTGATCGGGATGCGTGAATTCCGCAAGGAATTGCGGAGTCGCATGACCGAACTCGGGATGGATCACGAATTCGCGCGACGTTACCTGAACGATGGGTTCTCGGGTGGAGAGAAAAAGCGGATGGAGATCCTGCAACTGGCGATGCTTCAGCCTCGCTTCGCGATCCTCGATGAGACCGACAGCGGGCTCGACAGCGATGCTGTGAGGGTTGTCAGCGAGGGACTCGCCCGCCTCTCTGGGCCAGAGATGGGCGTGCTGATTATTACTCACCATGAACGACTTTTGGAGTTCAATGCTCCTCAGTTCACACACGTCATGCTGGGTGGACGAATTGTGGAAACCGGTGATGCCGCACTGGCTCACGACCTGCACGCGAACGGATACGCGACGGTCAGGGCACGACATCCTGAGGCTGCTGCAGATGAAGCAACCGCCAAAGAGGTTGTTGCCTGAGACATCCAGTGTCGAGTGGTTGATTGTTTTTTCGAGGTAAGGGATAGAAACGATGTCTGCAGACGCTCCTTCAACGTCCGATGTTCAGTTGGGCGCTTACCAGTACGGTTTCCACGACTCAACGGACTTTTACAGCTTCAAAAGTCGCAAGGGGCTTGATCAGGAGATCGTCTGCCAGATCTCCGGGATGAAGCAGGAACCGGAGTGGATGCGTGACTTTCGGTTGCGTTCACTGGAGATCTTTGAGTCCCGTCCCATGCCCGACTGGGGCGGGGACATGAGCGAACTGGATTTCAACGAGATCTTCTACTACATGAAGGCTGCTGAAGAGCAGGGACGATCATGGGATGATGTCCCGGATGATATTCGCCGAACCTACGACAAGCTTGGTATCCCGCAGGCAGAAAAGAAGTATCTCGCCGGCGTCAAGGCCCAGTACGAATCTGAAGTTGTCTACGGTAGTTTGCGTGAAGACCTGGAACAACAGGGAGTGATCTTTACCGATACAGATTCCGCTTTGCGTGATCATCCCGAATTATTCCGCGAGTACTTCGGGACTGTGATTCCGCCAGGGGACAACAAGTTTGCTGCCCTGAATTCGGCGGTATGGTCTGGTGGCTCGTTCATTTACGTGCCGAAGGGAGTCAACATTGATTTCCCGCTGCAGGCGTACTTCCGAATCAACAGCCAGAATATGGGGCAATTCGAACGCACTCTGATCATCGTCGACGAAGGGGCTTCGGTTCATTACGTCGAAGGTTGCACCGCTCCCACGTACAGCAGCGACAGCCTGCACTCCGCTGTCGTCGAGATCATCGTGAAACGTGGTGGTCGCTGCCGCTACACAACGATCCAGAACTGGTCCAACAATGTCTACAACCTGGTGACCAAACGAGCCATGGTAATGGCTGACGGTCTGATGGAGTGGATTGATGGGAATCTTGGTTCCCGCCTGACGATGAAATACCCTGCGATCTGGTTGATGGAGCCCGGTGCCCGCGGTGAGACGCTGTCAATCGCTTTTGCCGGCGAGGATCAGCATCAGGATGCCGGTGCGAAAATGGTCCACTGTGCCCCGAATACTTCCAGTCGGATCATCAGCAAGAGTATCTCGCGGGGCGGTGGTCGATCCAGTTACCGCGGGCTGGTGAAGGTCCAGAAGGATGCGGAAAACTGTCGGTCCAATGTTGTTTGCGACGCGTTGATTCTGGACCCGGAAAGCCGTAGTGACACGTACCCGTACATCGAGGTCGAAGAAGAGAACGTGGCGATCGAGCATGAAGCCAGCGTCTCACGCATTGCAGAAGAGCAACTGTTCTACTTGATGAGTCGAGGCATGAGTGAGGCAGAGGCTTCCGCAATGATTGTGACGGGATTCGTGGAACCGCTCGTTAAAGAATTGCCCATGGAATATGCGGTCGAGTTGAATCGCCTGATCGAGCTGCAGATGGAAGGCTCCGTTGGCTAGTCAACGGGAACCTTATCCTTGCTTGTACCCGCGGAAGGCAGTACCTGATGCGTCGTGGCAGGCCTGCTTCAGTGGTGTGAAAGGCCCCTGCAGCCAGCGGACCGTCTTCATCGAGCTGATTTGATGATTCGCCGGAGCGCGTAAGACTCAGCAGTCCCGCCCTGCGTTCGCCAGAGCGGACAGGAACGTCCGCGGATCGCGGCAATCGTGTGTGTGTGGCTGATTGCTGTGGAAGAATGTATTGACGTCGAAGAAATGAATGGGAAAGCCATGTCGCTGGCAGCAAAGCATCCTGGACGAATTGGTTTTGACATCGAAGTGTTTGAGCAGTTTTTGTCTGGCCGCCGGGAGGCTGACTGGATCACTGCCGCTCGTCGAGATGCGTTTGAAAAGTACACTCAGTTGCTCGCCCAGGAACTGCCGGCGGAGGAGTTTAAGCGACTGGATCTCAGGCCGTTCAATGCCGAGCTGTTTCGTCCAGTGAGTGACAGTGGGGAATTGGAAGCTGTTTCAGCCCTGCTCGGTGAGACCTCAGATTACGGGGGACGGATTGTTCACCAGGATGGGCATGCCGTTGAAGTCAGTGGCAGCGATCAACTGGCGGAAAAGGGAATTCTGTTCGGTGAGCTTCAGGCGATGTTGGAGCAGCATCGCGAATTGCTGGAGCCGTTCTTCATGCGGCGTGCGGTGTCACCGGACGCCGATCGATTTTCAGCGTGGCATGCCGCCTTCTGGACGGGAGGAACACTGCTGTATGTGCCGCGAAATGTTGAGGTGGAACTACCGCTGCACAGCCTGATTACCAGCACACGAAACGGTGTTGCTGACTTCAGCCACACACTGATCATCGTTGACGAAGGGGCTCGCGCTACATTGCTGGAAGAGACAGCCTCGGCAGATGCTGATTCGGCGGGACTGCACGTCGGCTGCGTGGAACTGATCGTGGAACGAGATGCTCAATTGCGGTACGTGCAATTACAAAACTGGAATCAGAAAACCTGGCACTTCGCTCATCAGGCGGGAGTGGTGGAGAATAACGGGACGCTGCAGTGGACTGTGGTTGGGTTGGGATCCCGGGTTTCCCATATTCATCAGGATATTAATCTCGCCGGGCGTGCTTCCTCTGCCGAGGTGAATGGAGTGACATTCACCAGTGATCGTCAGAAACTCAGTTATTACACTCAACAGCATCACCAGCAGCAGGGGACTCGCAGCGACTTGCTGTACCGCGAGGTATTGCGAGATGAATCCCGCGTGATTTGGCGAGGGATGATTAAGGTTGATATCCCTGCTCAGCAGACCGACGGATACCAGCGGTCAGACGCGTTGATGTTGAGTGAGGAAGCCCGTTGTGATTCGATCCCGGGACTGGAAATTGAAGCTGATGACGTCCGGTGTACTCACGGTTCAACCACTGGCCGAGTTGATCAGGATCAGATTCTGTACTGCATGAGCCGAGGGATTACGCGAAACGAAGCCATGCATATGATCGTTGAGGGCTTCTTCCAGGAGGTTTATGACCGTATCCCGATTCCGGTTGTTCGGGATACTCTGAGTCAAACCGTGCAGAAAAAACTGGGAATTGAAACTCTTGCTGCTGACGTCATGTCTGCGGACGACGAGGAATTCTGACGAGTATTTTGGAACGGCAGTGAGAGTTCAGGACAGCAGGTGAAGCATGGAACGTGTAATTGGTACCGACGAACTTCAATCCGGCGAACGCCGCAGCGTGTTCATCGATGAGATTCCGGCTTTGGTGATCCGCATTGAGGACCAGTGGTTCGTGGTCGAGGACGTGTGTTCGCATGACGGGCAGCCGATGACAGACGGAGAACTGATTGACTGCAGTCTTGTTTGTCCTCGCCACTCTGCTCGTTTTGATCTGAAGACGGGTAAGGCTTTGTGTATGCCGGCAACCGAGGCGATCCGAGTATTCAAGGTCGAAGTGCGTGATAACGCAGTCTGGGCCGCCCTGTAATCAGGAGAGTTTCCATGGCGACTGATGAACAACTGATCGATGCTTTGCGTCAGGTGATCGATCCCGAGTTGATGGTGAACATCGTGGATCTTGGATTGATCTATTCGATTAATCAGAATGACAGCAACGTGGCCGTAGAGATGACGCTGACAAGTCCGGCTTGTCCTGCCGGGCCGCAGTTGGTGCAGCAGGCAAAGATGGCTCTGGAACGTTTGGAGGATGTTGACGAGGCAACGGTGACGATCACGCTGTCACCCCCGTGGACTCCGGAGCGTATGACCGACGACGCCAGAGACATGCTTGGCATTTTCTAGGGTGCGGTTGTTTCGGGAATCATGATTCCGATCAAAACCGGTCATTTGCCGCCAAGTGTGCAAAATCGACGTGGCGTTGCCGCGATCTCCAGGAGCGTCGCGTGACTGCGTTCGGTGAGGCCGGGTGCCCTCTGAGCGTCGGGAATTGACTGATGCTGTCTGATCGGCCAGCTTTTCCGCTGTTTTCAGTGCCGCGAGAGGACGCCTGAACTTCACAGGCAGTTCGCATTTACTGCGGGTGATATTGGTGTAGCTCTGGGGGCTCTGGCTTCCCTGAAGTTTGGCACAATGTCTCCAGGAGCCTGGTTGGCCCAACCCCTGAGATGATTTGTCAGCATGTCCGATCCAGGGCGAGGACAAGCCGGCAGGCAACCTCTCGCCACACCAGCGGCGCGCAAAAAAAAGCAGCGTCCTGTTGGAACGCTGCTTTTGATGCGCAAGAGAGGACTCGAACCTCCACGGGATTTACTCCCACTAGCTCCTGAAGCTAGCGCGTCTGCCATTTCGCCACTTGCGCGATGTTGCGGAAGAATACCGGGGTCTTCGGTATTGGGCAAGAACGTCTGCAGTTTTTTTTTCTGTTGCGCTGATCCAGGAAAGATCCTCATGTCTCGCCGGCGGAAAAGTCTTCCGCTGATGACTTCAATGGGGCGCGGGATCTGCTTGTTTCCATTTGGTCAATTGTTGCACAGCGTGTGAATTGCATTCGTCTGCATGAAACTCTGGCTCTGACCTGCCAATGTTGCCGATCTCAATCTGCGGGGGCGGTACGTCATGTCGCAGGTGCCTGAGCATGTGGGATCTGCAGAAAGAATGAAGGAGTTGTTCAATGCCACGCAGGATGTTTCAGGTTCTGATCTGTGTGGGGATCTTTTTCGGAGGGGTCGTCGAACTGACCGCTCAGGTTGTTCCGGGCACTGGCCGCAAGCTCACGCGGGTGGGCGACGATTTTGAGGACGTTGACTGGAAGTGGATTCCCAATGGATTTAAGTCCAGCCGTGAGCAGGACGAGCAGGTGCGACGTCCCACTGGGTATTCATCAAATCGGCATTGGTTTGAGAGTCCAAAACGCGGGATGCCGGATCATATCGTTCGCGTCGAGACTCCAGCAGGCGGTTTGCCCGGCAGTACGGGGGCTTTGAAGATACAGACCCTGAATTCCGGGATTCCGGGCTTTGATTCGCTGCAGATGGAGCAGGACGACCTGATCATGGCCTGCTCATCGCGAGTTGGTCTGCTGCCGGTCTCGCGAGTTCCCAGCTGTGTTTCGCGTGTTTATCTTCCACCGTATGAACGCTGGGAAGATCGTTCGGGCAGCCATTTTGGATATCGGATCGATCTGAAAACAACAATCCGAGAGAAGAAAAAGAAGTTCTTCCTGACCCGAAACGTGAAAACGGAAGAGAACTACTGGCCGGGTTTTTTCGTGGAATTTCATAGTGCCCACGACGGACGATTTCCGAAGGACGAAGCCTACCTGCTGATTCGTGGTAATTCAGCTGGGCATGAGATGCGATCAATTCGTCTGTCACCCGGGTGGTGGACACTTGGAATGTCGATGACTCCGGATGGTCGAGTGCATTTCTACGCAGGCAAGGGAATCGGGGACCTGACTCCCGCCAACCATCTGCATTCCGGCATGCCTTACGGGTATGAGGCGGAATATTTTGCGACGCATTTCTTCAATGTCTGCAATCAAAACGATGGCGTGACGTGGTCGACTCCCTTTATTATCGACGATCCATCTGTTTACACGCTGAATTAAGAGCTGCACTGACAACGTCTGCATGCGGACGAACAGGCGACCGTCACCCCGGCGGTCGTTTTTTTTTCCGCTTGCTGAAGGCGAAACTGATAAGGGGACAAGCGTCGCATGGATTTGCTTTTGGATGTGCTCGACGTCATTCGACATATGGATGATCATCTTGCGGGTATTTCCAGCCAGTTTGGGCCCTGGATCTACCTGTTGCTCTGGGGCATTATTTTTGCGGAGACGGGGCTCGTCGTGATGCCGTTTCTGCCCGGAGACTCTCTGCTGTTTGCGGTCGGTGCACTTGTCGCGAATGCCGATTCCGGTTTGAGCCTGCCATTAATGTCAGGATTGTTGCTGATTGCCGCCATTGCCGGGGATGCCGTGAATTACGCAATTGGGCGATATTTGGGTCCGCGGGTTTTTTCCAGTGAGACTTCGTTGCTGCTGAACAGGGAGCATCTGGAACGAGCGAAGCGATTTTATGAACACCACGGCGGAAAGGCTGTTTTTCTGGCTCGGTTCGCTCCTGTCCTGCGGACATTTGCCCCCTTTGTGGCCGGCGTTGGGCGAATGGATCTGGTTCGATTCTGGATGTTTAACATCACGGGAGCAATTTGCTGGATTCTGGGCTTCCTGCTGGCTGGTTACTTTTTTGGGCATCTGCCGTTCGTACAGAAAAATTTTACCTACGTCATTTTCGGGATCATCATTGTGTCTCTGCTCCCAATTGTGTGGGAGTGGTACCGAGCATCGCGTGATTCAAAGTCCGCTGATCTTGACGCGACTGGTGACGTGGAGAGTTCCTGAGCATGCCTTCTGTATTTGAAGTGGCCCGCACGGTCGTTGCGGAAGAGATCGACGGGTTGGGGCATGTGAACAATCTGGTTTACCTGCGCTGGCTGCAGGATGCTGCGGTGGAGCATTCGGCGATTGAAGGCTGGGATGCAGCAGCCTATCGCAGAATTGGACGAGCATGGGTAGCTCGTTCACATTTCATTGAGTACCTCGCACCTGCACGGGTTGGCGATCGTGTTCTTGTGCGGACCTGGGTGACCGGAATGAAGCGTGCGACTTCGACTCGTCGCTACGAGGTGTTCTGCGCGGATGACTCACTGAAGCTGATTCGCGCCGAGACGCACTGGGCATTTATTGCACTTGAAACACATCGGCCTGCGCGGATTCCCGAGGAGGTTCGCGATTCCTTCGTTGTGGTTGCGGATTGAGGTCGACTGAACGCGATAAGTGTCGCAGGGGATGTCTGCCAGTGCGGAAGGTGTCCCGGGGGGAGTGCTGTTTGTGTATACTGCGGCGCGATGGCGGGGGCATCCCCGGCGTAAGCAGCGGTGTTAGTTCAGTACCTCATTCACGAGATACGCAGAGGAGCATCCATGGCATCTCATCAAATCAGTCGTCGATCTGTGCTTGCCGGCGGCGTTGTCGCTGGTTGTGTCAACCTGTTGCAGGCGGATCAGCGTTCCCAGGGCCGCGATCTTCCATGGATCGATGCTCACTCCCATATCTGGTCAACGGATCTCAAACGTTATCCGTTGCGAAATGGTCAGACGGTAGACGTGCTTGCGCCACGCAGTTTCACTGATGACGAGTTGCTGGAGACTGCCGCGAAGAGCGGCGTAGGTCGCGTCGTGCTGATCCAGCATCGACCCTATCACGGATTTGACAATTCCTATCTGATTGACGCCTGGAAGAAGCGTCCTGACGTCTTTCGGATTGTTGGGCAAATCGAAGATCGTTCTCCGGATGTTGTTTCGCTGATGAAACAGATGAGACAAACCGGGGTGACGGGATTTCGCGTTGGGCCCAATCCCGATCGCAGGAACTGGCTGGAAGGAGACGGCATTCGTCAGATGTGGAAAACCGCGCCGGAAACCGGGCAGAATATCTGCTGCCTGATTAACCCGGAAGATCTTCCTGATGTCGCTCAATGGTGTCGGGAATACCGGGACACACCGGTGGTGATTGATCATTTCGCTCGCGTTGGCATTGATGGCACAGTGCGTGATCGTGACCTGAAGAATCTCTGTGCACTGGCAGCATATCCAAAGGTACGTGTAAAGATCTCGGCATTCTATGCGCTTGGGAAGAAGCAGCCGCCTCACGATGAGCTGATCCCGATGATTCGCCGCCTGTTTGAGGTATTTGGGGCGGAACGGCTGATGTGGGCCAGCGATGCGCCCTATCAGTTAAACGCCCCCAATACGTATGCTGAGTCCATTGCGGTCGTCCGGGAACGGCTGGACTTCGTCACAGCCACGGAGAGAAAGATGCTGCTTGCGGGAACAGCCGAGAGCACGTTTTTCTCGGAAATACGCTGAGCTGCGGACATTCGGGAATTCAGCGACCGGAACGCAGTTTGCTGTTGTTCGCCTGCAGGAAAGACGGTTCAGAGGGCAAGCGAGGGGACGCTGCGACCTGCCACTTCAACAGGCAGGTCTGCTGGCAATTTGTTCTGCAGTCATTTCTAGAGCGTGTCATCGAGGCGACGTTGCAAAGGGGTAACTGATGTCACATCGGTTTTCACTTGAACAGCACGGAATCAGCGGTCCAGACGTTTATCGCAATCTCTCGCCGGGGAGTCTGTATGAGGAGGCCATTCGGCACGAGCCGGGAACAAGCATTTCAGACACTGGCTGTCTGATTGCTTACTCCGGCGAGAAGACGGGGCGTTCTCCGCGGGACAAGCGTGTCGTGGAGCACCCTGATTCATCAGAGAGTGTGTGGTGGGGGCCGGTGAATTTCCCCCTCGACGAGACGACATTCTGCATTAACCGCGAGCGTGCGGTTGACTATTTGAACACACGGCAACGGCTGTACTGCGTTGATGCCTTTGCAGGCTGGGATCCAACTCACCGGCTTAAGGTTCGTGTGATATGTGCCCGACCTTATCACGCGTTGTTCATGTACAACATGTTGATTCGTCCAACTCAGGAAGAGCTGGAGCAGTTTGGCGAGCCTGACCTGCTCATTTACAACGCTGGAGCATTTCCG
>JAFMMM010000505.1 GCA_017859815.1 Planctomycetota bacterium
CCGAAGAAGTCCAACTGCGCGGCATAACTTTCCGCATCGCCCTTGTCCGCGAATTCCACAATCCAGCCCTGTTCGCGTTTTGCCCCGCCGCGTCCCGGGCCGCCACTGCCCAGTGGGCGACCTCCCGTACCGTCGGCACTGCCGGGAATGCCGGAACTCTCCGTGGCATTACTCTCGCGTGGTGCCTCAATGACCGCCGCATTCTCAGCAACCTCAAGAACCTGCTCCAAAACCTCTTCAATTTCCGTCACATCAGACTCTTCATTGGAAACAGACGGATCCGGAACGGCGTCTTCAGGCGACTCGACGTTGGGCGTTGCATCCGGCGCGCCGTCTTCCCACCCACCGTCACCAGCCGGAAGCATCTCAATCTTGCGAGACACCGGTGGAGGAAGACGATTGGACAGCCAAATGGCAACCATGGCAATGAATGTCAGACCCGCCACGAGGGCAGACGTCTGCAGCATTCCAATCACCATGTCGTATCGAGTCAGCCTGATTTGCGGTGGGCGGACTCGATTGTCGGCACTATTCATTGTTGACATGTTGACGCGCTTTGTCGTTTTGCAACCAGAGGTAGCGGAAACAGTCAGCCCCCGGACTGAAAGTGAGCACTGAGCAGATGGACACTGATCCCGGAGCAATGTCTCCGGCCAATCTCCAACAGCGAAGAAATAACTGTTTCGTCTCCGAAATCCCGGGCACGAATCGTCACCGTGAGGACCTGCAAAAATCCATTCGGAGTTCAGCAGACTGCTCGCACTCCCCAAATCACTGTTCACTGCAACAGCCGAGATCAACAGATGAACGATCCACGGAGTTCGCAACGAATGTGCACAACCAATGGTGATGCGCCGCGCAACACCGGGGAATCAACGCGTTGCATGGCCCAGTTCGCACGCACGTTTTAACGGTCAGTGCTGATCATATCCTGTTGGATGCTAGTTTGCGATTCTCTGCTCTGTCAAACCAAATGCATCGCACGGATCGGTGAAAAAGTACCGCACATACTGCCGTCTCGCATGGATTTCAGGAACCAAACTTTCGGACAGATCTGTCCACCACATCTGCTCGGCACCCCATCTCGATCTTCTGCCCGGAATGTTTCCGCAGATTGCCCGCAACCGTTATGTCCTCTTGCGTCGCTCCTGAGTGGCACTCCTGATTCAGCATTCGGGCGTCTCTCCCACGATGATTCCGTCTATGTTAGCATCTCTGCAGTTCTCAACACACATATCTCATACCACGACACATGAGGCTTTGGTGTGCTGATACGTTCTCCACCAAATCTGCAGTCAGCGACGGACAAAATGAATGAGCGATCAAGGCTGGATCATCTTCGGCTTCATGGGACAGGTCATTTTCATGAGTCGCTTTGTCGTACAGTGGCTCAGCAGTGAACGCCTCGGAAAAAGCGTAATTCCCGTGATCTTCTGGTATCTCAGCATCTGCGGCGGCGCGGTGCTCGCTACCTACGCAATCCACAAGAAAGACCCGGTCTTTATCTTCGGCCAGTCTCTGGGACTTTTCGTCTACATTCGCAACCTGCAGTTGATCCGAGCTGAGAAACGGCGCAACAACGCTCTCCACGACACTTCGGAATCGTCAGCATTGTCCGCAAGTGAACATGAACAAACGAGCAACAACTGACCACGGTGCTGACATGACCGGGTACTCCATTCCGCAGCAGTCCTGACAGGCCAGGCAGCGAGCCGCGACGCTGGCCGCAGGAATTGGTCAGGCCGGCGCTCGCAAGCTGTTTCCAGCCCCCCCCGTCACGTCGAACGATCTCCATGGGCAACAGGTTTCAGCTCCCGGTGCAAACCAACGATCGGTGACCTCGAAAACACTGGAAACGGGCAGCGCTTCTGTCTCCAGATCCTGCTTTCGCAATTGCCAAAACGGTCTGCACGCAGAATTGGAAATGCGATATTCTGCGGCTCCGGAAGGCCGATTCCGGGGGGAAATACCGGCCCGCGAATCCTGTTGGAGTCCAATTCAGACCGAGATAGCAACGATGGAATTACGTTTTTACAACACCCTGTCCAATCAGCTGGAACCATTCACCCCTGTCGACTCAGAATCTGTGCGAATGTACAGTTGCGGGCCGACGGTCTACGACTTCGCACATATTGGAAATTTTCGATCCTTTCTGTTTGCTGACATTGTGCGTCGGTCGCTGGAATTCTTCGGCTACAACGTGCACCACGTGATGAATATCACGGATGTGGGTCACATGACCGAGGATGCTAGTGCAGACGGGGCGGGTGAGGACAAGATGCTGGCGGCCGCACGCCGCGTTAAAGAAGACAAAAAGTCGGGCAAAGTTCCTGATGGCGCGGTTGCTAATCCCGACGACCCCTATCAGATCGCACAGTATTACACGGACTGTTTTCTGGAAGACGCTCGGACCCTCGGTATTCGCGTCGCTTTCGAATACCCGGACAATATCCTGCATGCCACGAAGAATATCGATGCGATGCAGGAAATGATCAGCCAGCTGCTGGAGCGTGGGCACGCCTATGTGGGCCCGGACGGCGTTGTTTACTACAGCGTCGAAAGCTTTGCTCAATACGGGCAACTGAGCGGAAATACGCTGGACCGTCTGATGTCCGGGGCCGGTGGAAGAGTCAGTGAAGAAAACCAGGCCAGCAAGCGTCATCCCGCAGATTTTATGCTTTGGAAACCGGATTCCACCCACATTATGAAGTGGGATTCCCCCTGGGGAACAGGTTATCCCGGCTGGCACATTGAATGCTCCTGCATGGCTCGCAAGCGTCTGGGAGCGGACGTGATTGATATTCACACCGGCGGCGAAGATCTCATCTTCCCCCACCATGAATGTGAAATCGCGCAAACTTGCGGAGCAACAGGGCAAGACATGTTTGCTCGATTTTGGATGCACGCCCGCTTTCTCCTCGTTGAAGGCGAGAAAATGAGCAAGAGCAAGGGCAGCTTTTATACAGTGCGGGATGTTCTGGACGGTCGCATCCGCAGGGAATCCGGAGAACTTGCGGGCGTTCGTGTTCATCCGGCAGTTCTCCGTCTGGAACTCATCAAATCCCACTACCGCGGCAACATGAATTTTACGCACAAGGGACTCATGGATTCGGCGGGTGCCGTCAGAAGACTCAACGAATTCCGCAGTCGCCTGGAGCAGGCCTGCGGCAAACAGCCTGTGGAGGTGGACTTTGACTATCCGATCCTGAAGCAGTTCGCCGCATGCATT
>JAFMMM010000117.1 GCA_017859815.1 Planctomycetota bacterium
TCTCCCGTAATCACTCAACAAACCCCGGGACACTCGCTGCCTTTGCAGGCAAAGATTCAGGGGGCCAAACAACTGTTCCTTGTTGTCACTGATGCCGGTGACGGATTTGGCTGTGACTGGGCCGACTGGGCCGAGCCCACACTGACAGGCCCGGGCGGTACATTGAAGCTCACGGATCTGAAGTGGAAGTCGGCTCATTCGCAATGGGGCAAGCCAACCGTTGGCGGGAATGCCGAGGGTGGGCCGTTGCGGATTGCTGGCAAGGCTGTTTCCTTCGGCATCGGGACTCACGCCAATTCAGTCATTGCGTTCGAGCTTCCGGAAGGCAGGTACGACACATTCACGGCGCGTGTGGGCCTGGACAATGGCGGTACGGATCAGGCAGGTGGCAGCAGTGTTCAATTTGCAGTCTTCACTGAAGCACCCGGCCCGGTGACCGGAATCACGCTGGAAGACCGTACGCCCGAGACCGCAACCGCTGGTCTGGATGTGGCGGATGATCTTGAAGTCAGCCTGTTTGCGGCAGAGCCGATGCTGGTGAATCCCTCAAACATCGATGTCGACCACAAGGGGCGAATCTGGGTTTGCGAGGTGATGAATTACCGTCGCTTCGCGAATGGGAATAATCCCAACCGACCAGAAGGTGACCGCATTCTTGTGCTGGAAGATACCGACCACGACGGAGTGGCTGACCGGCAGACTGTTTTCTATCAGGGAACCGATATCGACTCCGCACACGGCGTTTGTGTCCTGGGAGATCGCGTGATTGTTTCCGCTGGCGACAGTGTGCTCAGTCTGCATGATGATGACGGAGATCTGAAGTGTGATCGCCGCGAAGTCATGTTTACCGGGATTCGGGGGGTGCAGCATGATCACGGAATTCACAGCTTCACATTTGGCCCGGATGGACGGCTGTACTTCAATTTTGGAAACAGCGGCAGCGAGCTGCATTATCCGGACGGGTCCATTGTCGTAGACCTTGCCGGCAACGAAGTTCGTGCCAATCGGCAGCCGTATCAGGAGGGAATGGCGTTTCGCTGCGAACTGGACGGAAGTCGCGTGGAAACGCTGGGCTGGAATTTCCGCAACAACTGGGAGTTGTGTGTGGACAGCTACGGCAGTGTCTGGCAGTCGGACAATGACGATGACGGCAATCGAGGTGTCCGGATCAACTATGTGATGGAGTTTGGGAACTATGGCTACAAGGACGAGCTGACCGGTGCTGGCTGGCGAGCTCCTCGAACCAACCTCGAAACAGAAATCCCTCTGCGGCACTGGCATCTGAATGATCCGGGTGTCGTCCCGAATCTTCTGCAGACGGGGGCGGGGTCTCCCACCGGAATCCTCGTTTACGAAGGTGACCAGCTGCCCCGGCGATTTCGGAATCAGCTGATTCACTGCGATGCCGGCCCCAATGTGGTTCGCAGCTATGCGGTTCAGAACAGTGGATCAGGCTATCAGGCCGAGATCAATCCCGTGCTCACCGGATCTGCCGATCAGTGGTTCCGTCCTTCCGATGTTTGCGTGGCCCCGGATGGTTCACTGATGGTCGCGGACTGGTATGACCCGGGGGTTGGCGGACATCGGCAGGGAGATTCGGAGCGTGGGCGAATCTTCCGTGTTGCGCTGCCAGGCAAGCCATATCGGGTGCCGAGTATCAGTCTGGACACTGCTTCCGGGGCTGCAAATGCTCTGAAGAGCCCGAATGTGGCAACTCGCTATCTGGCATTCACGAAGCTGCATGAACTGGGTCGTGATGCTGAAGCTGTGCTGCAGCAGATGTGGATGCAGGAAACGAATCCGCGTTATCGAGCGCGAGCCATGTGGCTGCTGGGTCAGATTGAGGGACGGGCAGCGGAAACTGTTGACCAGGCTTTGCAGGATGATCACAGCGATCTGAGAATTGCTGGTTTGCGGCTGGCCCGTCGAACGGGTCTGGATCTGTTGCCGCTGGTGACGCGACTGATCAATGACAAGTCCGAACAGGTTCGTCGTGAGTGTGCCATCGCGTTGCGATTTATTCCCGGTGCGGCCAAGGCTGATTTGCTGGTGCAGCTTGCCCGGCAGGTTCCTGCCGGTGATCGCTGGGGCGTGGAGGCAATCGGCATCGGTGCTGGCGGCGACTGGGACGCAGTCTTGTCTGCCGCGAGGCCTGGCGATGTGGATCTGGTCTGGCGATCCCGTGGCGAACAGGCCGCCGCCGCCAAGGTCGGTCGCATTCGAGAGCTGTTGCAGGATGCTGAATCACATGCCGAACCAGCTGACCTGCAGGCAGAACTGGCAAGACATTTCCGCAGTTTGGATTTTGATCAGCAGTCGGTTGTCAGTCGGCAGTGTGCGGATCTGTTGGGGGGCAGCATTCCCGGTGGTTTGCCAGCCGGTGTCGGTCAGTTTGTGATGGCGGAAGCCTTATCGCGCATCTCCGGCGATGCGGTTCGCGATCCCGCAGTCACCTCCACTGTCCGCAAGCTGCTCGCCGCAGCAGAAGGGACGCTGGAATACATTTCTCTGGCACGAAGGTTTGGCGGTGCTGAAGAGTATCAGCAACTACTCCGGATGGCTCAGACGCAACCCGGGCAGCAGCTTGGAGTGGAAGCCATTTCTGCTCTGCTGGACCTGAAGCAGTGGAACCTTCTCAGTGCGGCCTTACGAGCCGAAGATACGCGGCTTGCGGAGGCCACTGCGGAAGTGATGGGGAATTCTGCCAACGGCGCGATCGCCGGGCCGCTGCTGGCTGTGCTCGATGCGAACAGCGTAAGTCTGGATGTGCGTCGAGCGGCGGTGAAAGCGCTGGGTCGAGTGGATAACGGTGCCGGCGAACTGATCAAACGAGTTGATGCCGGAAGCCTTGGTGAGGAGTTGTCGCAGTCGGCTGCGGCCGCCCTGCATGCTTCGCGGTCGGGAGAAATTCGGCAGGCAGCTCAGCGGCTGTTTCCGCTGCCGCCATCCAAAGACAACACCCCGCTGCCGCCGCTGACAGAGCTGGTGAAGACTGCAGGGGACGCTGCCAACGGCCGCATGATTTTCTTTTCCACCGGAACCTGTCACAAATGCCACGTGGTTGAAACCATGGGGCGGGATGTTGGTCCCAACCTGACAGAAATTGGCAGTAAGCTGAGTCGTGAGGCGATGTATGAATCGGTGCTGTATCCCAGTGCCGGGATCAGCCACAACTATGAGTCGTGGACCGTGGTATTGGCTACCGGCACGACGGTCAGTGGTTTGCTGGTCAGCCGTACGGACGATCAAATCACAATCAAAAGCGATGACGCGATTGTTCGGTCATTCCCGATGGATGATGTTGATGATGTGGTCAAACAGAAAATCAGTCTGATGCCGGCCGATTTGCAGAAGACCATGACTCGGCAGGAACTTGCCGATGTGGTGGAGTTCATGCAGCGGCTGAAGAAGAATTAGGTTTTCACAATCACACCGTCGAAACTGTCGTCCCGCATCGTATTTGCGGGCCGGTTTGCGGTGGTCTTCCGAAATGGGTGACACGGCGATGTTCATTTCGCGGCAAAGATCCAGGAAGCAGCGGGACTCCAGCGACCGGAGGGTGGCCGGAGGGCGGTCTGCCGGGGTTCGGTGGTGTGCCGTGTGGCTGCTTTCGGCGGTTGCCGTGCTGTGCTGGCAGCCGGGGCGACTTCCTGCTGACGAAAACCCCCTGGCGCAGGAAGGCCCGGAGCAGCGTGGACTGATTCGAGCGATCGAGGAAACCGCTCTGCTGATGGAGCAGGAGCAATGGCTGGCGGCCGCCGAAAGCTTCGACGCTGCCTGGTCCAGAGCAGTGGAGGGTGATGACACCCTGCTGGATCAGCGTGGTGCTGCGAACCGCCAACTGGCTCCGGGTGCCACTGATCTGCAGGCAGGCGGCCGCTCTCGCCTCGAACGGCTCTACGCCGATTCGGGGCCAGAGTTTCGGCGTGAGTTCGCGTCTCAATTCGATGAGGTCGCTCGCGGAAGCATCAGCCGAGCCGTCGAGACGCGGAGTGCCCGGAAGATTCGAGCGGCGGTGCTGCGGCATCAGTTCTCCGCGCCAGCGTCGCGAGGATTTCGAATCCTTTGCCGGTTGTATCTCGATCGAGGGGACTTGATCGAAGCGGCGCTGATTCTGGAGCAGCTGCGGGGAAGTGCTGGCGGCGATTCAGATCAACTGCGAGTGCTGAATGCATGGTGTTATGCGCAGGCTCAGTTACTGGATGACGCGGACGAACTGTTGCAGATGGTTGAAGCAAAGGAATCGCTGTCGACAGAGGCGGCGCAGTTGTTCGAGCAGATCCAGCAATTGCGGACTGCAGCAGTGGATGCACCGGGAGGTTTGGCATGGCTGCAGGCGAAGGGAAATTACCGCAGGCTGGGCAGGCACGTTGAGCTTCCACTGCTGCGACGCGAACAGCAGTCACAGGATCTGTTCGAAACGGTCGACGTGCTGTACGAAGAAACTTTGAATCCGTTGTTGGGCCGGATTAGTGACTGGCTTCGCAAACAGTTGGAGCAGGCACGTCGCAATAATTACATCACCGTGACGACAGCAACACCGCTGTACGACGGTCAGCGGGTGTTTTTTCGAACTGCTGTCGGCGTGCGGGCGATTGATGCAGCGACCGGTAAGTTGCAGTGGGAAGCAGCTCGCCCTGACCGATTCATGAAAATGGAGCTGAATGCGGATCAGAATGTCAACGCCAATAATTTCTTCGGCTCTCAAGTCCCCGCCCTCAATCGCACCCTGCGAGTTAATACGGCATCGCAGATGTCAATCAGTGGCACGACGCTGTTCGCCGTTGAAGATACGGATGTGTTGCGGGTTGGAATGTCAGCAGCCATGTTCAACGGCAGTCGAGCGGAGAGTTTTTCGAATTACATCCGGGCCTACGACACGGAATCCGGATTGTTTCAATGGGAGATTGGTGGCCAGTCCGGCAGCGATAACACGGCATTGAACGGCTCCCCGAATCTGCTCGCAGGCTATGCATTTCTGGGAGCTCCGCTGGTTTTGGGCGATCGAATCTATGTACTGACAGAAAGCGGAGACGGCATCATGCTGGTCCGTGTCGGAGTACCAAATGCCGATGCGGGACTGCTCAATCCTCAGGTCGAGGCTTCGCAGTTGCTGGCGATTCCCAATCGAGACTTCAATGCGCACCCCTTGCGACGTTACGCGGGATTGATTCCGTCATTTGCTCGAGGCCTGCTGATTTGTCCGCTGTGCGATGACCGGATCGTCGCAGTGTCCGCGGAAGATCTCAGCATCCGCTGGGTCTTTCGATATGAGGGCGTGCTGAAGCAGCAGGAAATCGGGGGGAATGCCACAATTCTGTTTGGTGCTCGCAGTCCCGCCGACTCAGATCGAGTCGACCTGCAAAGTCGCTGGGCAGATTCCCTGCCGAGAGTGGCCGGAAATCGGATTTTTGTCACGCCGCGAGACGCGGACCAGTTGTATTGCCTCGATCTGCAAACCGGACGCCAGCTTTGGAAAACAGCTCGCGGCGGCAGTCATGCAATTGCAGCTGTGACGGCCGATCTTGTGGTGTTGAGCGGGAATCGCGAAGTCACTGCTTTGAACCCGGCAAACGGAGCTGTGATGTGGAAGCATCAGTTGCGGCAGGGCCAGGTGTGCGGAACGGCGGCCTGCGATGGTCGGCTGCTGTATTTGCCGGTTGATACGCCGGGGATTGTTGCGCTGGAGCTGGCGACTGGACGGCGATTGTTGATCCAGGACTGGATGGGGCCTGACCTTCCCGGCAACTTGCTGGCGACATCGCACGGCCTCTTTTCTCAAAGTCCGCTGGCGTTGACGCGAGTTTTTTCGGGATCGGGTGAAGCAACGCCGGGTGAACTGGCTGCGGCTGCTCTGGCGGCCGGGCAACCTGGCAATGCACGGAAAATTCTGGAAGACACCCTTGATGCAAACCCGAATGACTCGGCGACACGCACTGTTCTGATTGACGTGCTGCTGATACTGTTGGATGACGGGCGCGATCGGGATGAAGAGCTGTCGGGCCGGATTGAGGAGTTGCTGCGGCTGGCGGCTCGAGATGTCGAGGTGGCTCCTTTGATTCACAGTTTGCTCGGCATGTCGCCCGTCGATGCTGCGGGGCTGGGCAGACTGATGCGGGGCGACGCGACGCGACAGCGGGAAGAACTGCTGGAGATTCTTGCGCGGCAGGGCGAGAGCGATGACGATGTGTCATTCGGCCGCCTGCAGGAGCAGGTCTTGAAACTGGTCCAGCAGTATCCCGAAGCGATGAAACGCAGCAGTTCCCGCGCCGGCGTTTCCTGTCGTTTGAGTGAAGTGCTGGCAGGGTCAGTTCGCCGCAGTGTTTTCAGTCGCACTGCAGAGGAGCAGATTCGGCTGCAGAAGGCGCTGGCGGCGGAATGCGGCAGAGTGTTGTGGAGTTTCTCTGAGGCTGCCGAGCGGGAGTATTTCCTGAGTTCTTTGATTCGCAGCGGGCTTCCGCTGACTGCCGAAATTCTGCTGAGAGACGAGACCGTTTCCTGGGCTGGGATCGCGGAGACGCAACTGCGTGAACAAGCTCTGCTGAGTATCAGCAGAATTTCGCATCCGGCGGCTGCCGAAGCGACGATGCGACTCCTGCAGGACTGGACGGCTGCCGGCGATCTCCGATCAGCTCGGGCATTTGCCGCGTCGTTCTCAGAGCCTGCAGGTGTCACAGAAGAGGCCGCCGGTGACTCGTCCGGGACAATGATCCCGAAACTGCTGCGTCAGGACTTCTCTTCGTTGCTGCTGCCGGAGACGGATCCATGGTTTGGAAAGCCGGACGTGAAAGTTTCTGACGACAGAACCATGCAGAATACACCTCCGCTGACAACGGTGGTGCCGCATCGTCCCATTCCGCTCTACGGCCCGTCAGAGCTTTATCGAGGCGTTCGGCTGACGTGGATGTTTCCGGAAAACCACGTTGCTGCCTGGGACGGTTTCGGTCGTCTGCTGTGGACATTCGAATCTGCGGCCGGCGGTGATTCAGGATCCGGAGGCTATCGTTCAGAATCATGGGCATTCAGTACGGGACGTCTGTTGTTGCTGCACCTGCGTGGTCGGATTACGGTTCTGGATGGCACCAGACCAAAGGCTGACGGGACTCCAGTTGTGTTGTGGGAGCAGGTGCTCGATGATAATCGCAGCAGCGGGGAACAGCCGCAATTTCTTCAGCTGGAAGATCGCATCGCTCGATATTCGAATACACCTGCAGGGCACGACCGGGTGGGACCACCGACTGTGTTTGGGGTCCCGGTGATCAGTGATCAGCGGCTGTTGCTGCTGGACTTGTACAGCGGCGAGCGGCTCTGGGAGCTGGACGGCATCGCAGTGGACTCACGAGTCCTGGTGGAGCGGGAATCGCTGCTGGTTCTTTCGGCATCCGCGCGAAGCGTTGAAGTGCGATCGCTGATCGACGGATCGTTGCTGGAAACATCGCGGCTTCCAGTCTGGTGGGAAGAATCCTGTGCCAATGCCGGAAGTTCGATTCAGGACATTGAGCCGGAAGAGAATGTGGACACACTGTGGCAGGTTGATGCACAGGGAAGGCGCTCCGTAGTGTTCCGGGTCGGCGGCGAGTCGGCGGCTCTGGAAGCACGCGACATTGTCACAGACCAGCTGCTCTGGTCCATTAGTCTGCCTCGCAATACGGTTGTCAGCAATGTGATCGAAGGAACGCTGGCTGTTCTTGCAGAGGGACGGCTGCTGAAGATGGTCAACGTGGGAGATGGCAGGGTTTTGGTGGAGCACGAGATCCAGCCTATGGCCGACCCCCGCATGCTGTATCTGCAACAGTCGGGTGGTCGCTGGCTGATTCTTCCTGAAGCGCTATCGGAGGAGGATCCGGGGCTGGATGACTTTTTTCCGCTGCTCGATGCTGTTCATGTCCACGGGACAGTTTGTGCGGTGAATCAGCAAACCCGAAAACTGGACTGGCAGCAGCGGGTTCGTCATCGTCAGGTGCGACTGCTGGCCTGCAACCAGACTCGACCGCTGTTGCCCGCGATGCCTGTTCTGCCGCTGCTTTCGCGTGGGCGGGCGTCCGACGGTAACGGTTTTGGTGTTGTGATTGGGGCTTTGGTGCTGGACGTGCGAACGGGCGAGACGGTTTACGAGAGTGACAACACCGGCAGGACGCAGAATCAGCTTTGGCTGACGTCCGATTATTCACAGCGCGAGGTCCGCTTGAGCTTCGATCGCCGAACTGTGACCTTGAAATATGGGGAAGATCCGGCGGAGGGTATCGGTCAGGATCAGTAGCTGTGCTTCCGGCCGTCGCTGCAAACGGCCGTCAATCACAGGAATCAACCAACAGATTGGGGAGAGACCGGGTGAGGACAGTTTTGCGGGGCTGGCTGACAGGGATATTTTTGCTGGGAACAGTCTGCTCGACGCGTGCCATGCCGGATGAGAATCCGTTTGCTGCTGCGGTTCGTACCACAGAGCCTGTCGAGGCTGAACAGCAATTGCAGGGGTTCAGTGTTCCAGGTGGATTCCGGGTGGAACTGGTTGCTGCCGAACCACAGATCGCCAAGCCAATGAACCTGGCAACGGATGCTCGCGGTCGGTTATGGGTCAGCAGCTCCCTGGAGTACCCCTTTGCTGCAGCGGAAGGAAGTGCTGCGCGAGACAGTATTCGCATTCTGGAGGATACAGACTCTGACGGGCTGGCGGACCGAGTCACTGTCTTTGCGGACGGCCTGAACATTCCCATTGGACTGTTGCCTTATCAGGATGGGGTGATTTGTTTCAGCATTCCCAACATCTGGCTGCTCCGAGACACCGATGGCGACAGTGTTTGCGATACGCGTGAGATCCTGTACGGCCCGTTTGATACGAGTCGGGATACGCACGGGATGTGCAATGCATTCCGGATGGGAGACGATGGGTGGGTCTACGCTTGTCACGGGTTCAACAATCGGTCTGAAGTCGCGGGCCGGGATGGCCATCGCATCTCGCTTACCTCCGGCAGCACGTTCCGTTTTCGTCCGGACGGGTCACGGATCGAGCTTTACACTCAGGGGCAGGTGAATCCCTTTGGAATGGCGATTGACGAATTTGGCGACATCTACACAGCGGACTGTCATACGAAGCCGGTGACGCTGTTGCTTCCGGGGGGGTGCTACGAGAGTTTTGGTCGCCCGCATGACGGCCTGGGGTATGTTCCGCCGTTGATGCAGCACCTGCACGGGTCAACCGCGATCGCCGCTCTCGCTCTGGGAAGCCAGACGAGCTTCCCCGAGCAGTGGCAGCAGATGACATTTCACGGAAACGTGATGACATCTCGAGTGAATTCCAATCGCCTTGAGCGTCGTGGTTCCAGCGTGAAGGCTATGGAGGAGCCGGACTTTCTGAGCTGCGCAGATCCATGGTTCCGGCCGGTTGACGTTGTCGCGGGTGCTGACGGGGCGCTGTACATCGCTGATTTTTACAACCGAATCATCGGGCATTACGAAGTGGACCTGAAGCATCCTGGCCGCGACCGTTTTCGCGGCAGGATCTGGCGAGTGTCGTGGGAGGCTGCGGATGTCGCTGAGCAGCGAGGACCGTCCGGTTATGGGCCTGTAATTGCTGGCCGCAGTGCAGAAGATCTGCTGCAGGTGATTGCCAGCGGTCCGGAACCTGCCGCTCGTCTGGCTCGCGATCAATTACTGACGCCTCCGGTGTCTGCCGAAACGGTTGTTTCTTTGCAGCGGGGCCTTCGTTCTGATTCTGCGGATGTCCGTCGGTATTGCCTGCGGATGTTGGGTCGTGTGGGACGGCTGGAAACATCAGAGTTGCAGCGGCTGGCTGAGGATGCAGCGGAACAGGTGCGTGTGCATGTCTTTCGCGAGTTGCGGGAAACGGATCAGGAGATTCCGGCGCCGCTGTCGGAAAGCCTGTTGATCGCGGGCATGGCAGATTCGTCACCGCTGGTTCGTCGAGCGGCGTCGGCGGCGGCAGCGGAGCGGATGTCTGCGGTTCTGGTGCAGCCCCTGTTACGCCTGTTGCAGACGACCGAACTGGGCGACGTGCATCTGCGTCACAGTGTACGGATTGCTCTGCGTAACCATCTGCAGAACGATGAATGGCTGCGGGGTCTGGGCGACACTGTACAGACGGGAATGGATATTTCGGCGGTGGCCGATTTGAGTCTGGCAGCCGGGACCGAGGCGGCGGCGGCTTTCGTAGCTGATCGCTTGCAGACACTGGCGGAACGACAACCGGAGCGTCTTCCGGAGTATCTGAGTTTTGCATCATCGCGCCTGCCGCTGTCAGCCACCGAGCAGGTTGTGGCTGCGGTGCAGGAACGATTTGCAGATCAGCAGGACCAACAACTGCAGCTGCTGTCCTCCATCTCCAGTGGTTTTCGAGAACGTCAGCTGCAGGAGCCTCCGGTCATTGCCGCGTGGGCCCGGCAACTGACATTAAAACTGTTGCAAATCGAAGACGAGTCGGCCGTGGATCAGCTGCAGCCGGATCGGCTGCAGAGCTGGAGTTACGCACCACATGCGACAGCGCAGAATGATCAGAACTGCTGGGGTCAGACGCGTTCTCGCCGATGTGCCGATGGCGTCACCGGGGCGGTTCTGTACAGCAGTTTCGAAGCGGGAGAGCAACGAACGGGATACTGGCGTTCCGAGCCATTCTCGGCTCCTTCAAACCTGAGTTTCTTCATTGCAGGCCATGACGGGTTTCCTGATCAGCCCGCGAACAAAGCCAATGCTGTGCGATTGCGGGATGCTGCCGATGGTCATGTTCTGCGGGAAGCCTTTCCACCACGAAACGATGTCGCGCAGCCGGTGTCGTGGGATCTGCAGGATCTCGCGGGACGTGACGTTCGACTGGAGCTGGTTGACGGCGATGCAGCCACGGCATACGCGTGGCTGGCGGTGGGCCGATTCTCACTGGCTTCTCTGAATCCATCCGATCGGGCACAGAGGCACCAGCAGGCCATGAACCTGGTCGCAGTTCATCAGCTGAAAAGCTTCGCGCCAGTTGTGGATCACCTGCTGGGATCGCGAGGGGTACAGGGTGCTGAACTTGCGTCGGTTTGTGAGGCAGCGGCCGGGCTGCGAGGCGGTGCTGTTGCGGCCGCCATTGCGTCGGTCTCGGGACGCTCGGGCACAGACACCGTTTTTGAACAGGCCATCCGGTCGTTTCTGCAGAGTGCATCCGGCGGTGACACCGGTGCCGAAATTCTTGAACGAGCGATGCAGAAGTCTTCTGCACGGCAACAGGTTCTGCTGGCCGATCAGCTCTCGACTGATGCTGCGGGCAGCGACTTGCTGGTCGGGATGATGGAACGCGGCCGGGCGTCACATCGCCTATTACTGAATCCATCCATTCGTCAGCGAATGAATGCGGTGCTGTCCGTGGAACGACGGCAACAGCTCGATCAGATGCAGGCCGCGCTGCCGGGGGAGGATGCATCCATTGATCAGCTGCTGATCGATCGCCGCAAAGATATCGAGTCCCAGCCGGGGGATCCGGTAGCAGGTGCTGCCCTGTTCCGAAAGAACTGTCAGGTCTGCCATCAGCTGGGCGGTGAGGGAAAAGTCGTCGGTCCGAATCTTGACGGAATTGCCAGTCGCGGCCTCGCCAGAATGCTGGAAGACGTGCTTGCCCCCGGAAGAAATGTGGACGTCGCGTTTCGGTCCACAACCATCGTGACAGTTGCCGGGAAGGCCTACAGTGGTCTTGCCCGGGATCTGCAGCCGGAACGAACGTCAATCACCGACCTGCAGGGACGGGAGACTGTACTCAGCAATTCAGAAATCGAGGAGCGAGTGCAGTCAAATCAGTCGCCCATGCCGGCAAACTTCGCTGAGTCACTGACTGCAGCGGAGTTCCGCAGTCTGTTTGCCTATTTGCTGACGCAGAAAAAATAAAACGGAATTGCCGGTGTGTGGGCTGAGCTGCGGGAATTCGGCCGCGGAGATGATCCCGGCGGCGGTGGGTTTGCTCGGGACAGGTGCTTAGAACGGTGTCGCTCCGCAGCGATTTTGGAGCTGTTAAGCACGCTGCTTTGGCAGCGTGCCTGTTGCGATAACGCCGCTCTTCCGAGTGTTTGTACTAGTGGGAGCAGCTGCCCACGGACTGAAAGAAATCGTTGCCTTTGTTGTCAACCAGAATGAAGGCAGGAAAGTCGATGACGTCGATTTTCCAGATCGCTTCCA
Organism: Planctomycetota bacterium; assembly: GCA_017859815.1. GTDB lineage: Bacteria > Planctomycetota > Planctomycetia > Planctomycetales > Planctomycetaceae > SXXK01. Next base: position 12,160 of record JAFMMM010000117.1, read on the forward strand.
TGCCCAGTTCAGGAAACTCCACCACGTCGACAGAGCGGATGTTTTCGCGTGCCAGAATTGCTGCTGGTCCACCGATGCTGCCCAGGTAGAACCCACCATGTGTCTGGCAGGCATCAGTCACCTGTTTGCCACGATTTCCCTTTGCGATCATCACCATACTGCCGCCGTTCTTCTGGAACAGGTCAACATAGGAGTCCATGCGTCCGGCGGTTGTTGGGCCAAAGGATCCACTGGGAAGGCCTTCGGGCTTTTTGGCGGGACCAGCGTAATAAACGGGGTGATTCCTGAAGTAGTCGGGCAGCGGCTGTCCGGATTCCAGTCGTTCCCGCAGTTTTGCGTGAGCGATGTCGCGAGCGACGATGATTGGCCCGTTCAGTGACAGACGAGTTGTCACCGGATACTGATTTAACTCGGCCAGCAGGTCGGGCATCGGTTGATTGAGATTGATCCGGACAGCGGAGTCATCTTTGTACTCCCGCAGTTCTTCAGGAATGTACTTCTGCGGTTCAAACTCCAGCTGCTCAAGGAAGATTCCCTGGCTGGTGATCCGGCCTTTGGCCTGACGATCAGCACTGCAGGAGACACCGATTCCAACTGGCAGTGAGGCGCCATGCCGGGGCAGCCGAATCACACGCACATCGAGAGCGAAGTATTTCCCGCCGAACTGGGCGCCGATACCACATTTTTGTGCGGACTCCAGCAGCTCAGCCTCCAGTTCCACGTCGCGAAACGCTCGACCGCCGGCACTACCGGTGGTGGGGAGTGTGTCCAGATAGCGTGCGGAAGCCAGTTTCACGGTCTTCAGATTGAATTCTGCCGAGGTGCCACCAATCACAAAGACGAGGTGATAGGGAGGACACGCAGCTGTTCCAAGAGTGACCATCTTTGCCGTGAGATATTCAACCAGCGTGTTTGGATTCAGGATCGCTCGGGTTTCCTGATACAGGAAGGTCTTGTTCGCAGATCCGCCGCCTTTGGCCATAAACAGGAAGTCGTACTGACGACCGGAACAGGCTGCGAGATCCAACTGCGCCGGAAGATTGGTCCCGGTATTTTTTTCATCCCACATCGTCAGTGGGGCATTTTGTGAGTATCGCAGGTTGTTCTGGGCGTAAGCCTCGTAGACTCCCTGTGACAGCGCTGCTTCATCACCTTCAGACCAGACTCGATTGCCTTTCTTGCCCAGAATTGTGGCGGTGCCAGTGTCCTGGCAGAACGGCAGCACGCCGCGACTGGCGACGTCTGCATTACGGAGCATCGTCAACGCCACCATCCGGTCATTTTCAGAGGCTTCCGGATCGTCAAGGATCGCTGCGACCTGCTGCAGGTGTCCGGGTCGCAGGTGTAAGTTGATGTCATGAAACGCCTGGC
>JAFMMM010000118.1 GCA_017859815.1 Planctomycetota bacterium
GCATCGCAGCACTGTTTCAGGTGCCGGCTGCCGCAGCGGCGGAATCCCCATGGATCTGCATGATCTCACTGACTGTGATCCCCGCAGCACTAACCAGAGGTACCAAATCACTCGCGACCGCATTGCTCATACCGCTCGCCTGGATGCTGCTGTTTCAAATCTCCCACGACCGAGAGTTCTACTTTCCCTGCACCATCGCGCTGGCTGCAGCAGTCCTGATCCTTCCTGGAAAAATTCAGAGCCGAGTGGTCCACAGTGCATTGCTACTGCTGATCTTTCTCGTGATCCGGGACCAACAGCTGGCGCCCCCCCGCGTCCTGCTTACCGAGTTTCTGTCTGCAGCAGTCATCCTGACAGGCGTCGCCGCTTCCGGGACCGCGACCGCCCCAACAGCGGTCATCTATGTGCAAATAATCGCTTCACTGCTTGCCTGCTGCACACTCGCGATCTGACTGATGGCAGTCCCGCCGCTAGATCTCCGGAAGGTACTCCTGCGAATTCCCAAACTCGTCAAGATGCAGTCCCATATGATCCATCACATTCAGCAACAGGGATGACATGCGGCGTTCTTTGGCATTTTCAAAGTCCAGCGTTCTTCCCGTCTGGATTTTTCCACCAAGACTGCCAGCCATCAGCAGCGGAATTCGTGGAGCGTTGTGAGCGGTCCACTGCTCGTTACCCAGCATGATGCAGGAGTGATCGAGTACGGTGCCGTCGCCCTCGGGCATCGCATCCAGCCTGTCCAGCAGATAGGCGTACTGCTGAACCCAGAATCTTGTGATGGACGCAAATTCGGACTTTTGCCAGTTGTGCGAATAGTTGTGGTGGTCGACTTTGAGACCCAGGAATGGGTAAACCTGCCCGGACAGATTGTTTGTCAGCATCAACGTTGCCACACGAGTTCGGTCGGTCTGAAACGCCAACGCGATAATGTCACACATCAAACGAGAGTGCTCGTCAAGCCCACCCGGAACTCCCTCGGACGGCCGCTGATCCAAAGGGATCGCCTGCTGTGGAGTATCCTGCTCAATCTGCTGCATTCGCCTGATTCGCAATTCCAGTTCACGGACCGAAGTGGCGTACTCGTCTATTCGACCCCGATCTGAAACAGAGACTCGCTGACGAATTCCCCGAAGCTGCTCCGCCACATGGTCCAGCACGCTCAACTGCACTCTTCCCCCACCACTCTCAAACAGACTGTCAAATGCGAGACGCGGGTGCAACTCCGTTGGAACAGGTGAGACCGCTGAGCTCCATGAGATATGTGACGAATACATCATCGAAAAGCCGGATTCATGAAATCCACTCACAGGACGCTCGCAGGCCAGTGCCAGCCCCGGGACCGCGGTCTGATCTTCAAGATGCCTGACCAAAAGTTGATCCATACTTGTACTGGCTCGAATCTCACGCCCTCCCTGCGGACGTACACCAGTCAGGATTCCAGCCGCCCCCTTAGCGTGCCCGCCGACAACATCCGCCGGATGATGCAGGCCATGAATAAAATTCAGTTTCCCTTTGAGATCCTCCAGCGCAGCGAACGCCGGACCAAGTTCGAGTGCAGCGCCACTCCCCTTTGTCCACCACTCCGGCGGATGAATCCCGTCCCCGAAGAAAAGAAACGCAAATCGCCGTGGATATCCATCCGGCGTCAGCGGTGAATCCTCAGCGCAAACCGACTCAAGCCAGGGCAGGGCCATCATCCCCGAAAAGCCCTGCAGAATCTCGCGTCGATGCAGTGACCGTGTCATGTTGCTCTCCTGAAATCTGCCTGAAGTGCCTGCGAAGTTAGTGACTTTCCGCCACGTAGGTCTGAGCACGCTGTGTGCGAAACTGACTGCTGGTAACAATTCGGATCACTGCCGCTGAAAATCGATATTCGTTTTCTTTCAGTGCTGTCGCCATCTCACGCAATAAAGGTTCATCCGTCAGTTGGACAGAACGCCCAAGTGCGTATCCCAGCAATCGTCGGCAGAAGGTTGCAATGTACTCATCCTGACGAGCACTCGCCAGATAATCCGTCAGTTGCGACAACCCGTGCAGAACTGTCCCATCCTCCAGGACTGCCCGGTCGTCAACCGCGCGGCCCGCATCGTCCTTTTTACGAAACTGACCAATGGCATTGAATCCTTCCAGCGCCAAACCCAGACCGTCGAAATGCCTGTGGCACATTGAACATCGGGTATCTTCAACATGTGCCGCAAGCAGTTCACGCAATGGCAGTGACGACTCCTTTTCGCTCTTCGGCAATTCCGGAACGTCCGCTGGGGGAGGTGGAAAGTGCTGCCCCAGCAAATGGTGGGCAATCCAGAACCCCCGCTTTACGGCGCTGCTGCGTTCTCCCGCAGAACTTCCCGCCAGAATCACAGCCATTCCGGGCAGGCCGCCACGACCTGCTGATCGCAGACCGTCAACGGGAATCCAACTGTCAGCTTCGCCCTCTGCATTCCCGGAAAAGCCAGCGCGACCGCGATCAAATGAAGCTTTCAGTGAACCGCCATAGTGATCCGCCAGACGAGCATTCAAAAAAGTCCGATCGCTGTTTAGTAATTCCATGATGGAGCGATCTTCCCGGATCACCCAACTCAGCAGTCTGTTCGGCTCCTCCAGCATTGACTCACGCAACTCGTCATCGTATCCGGGAAACACCCCCGGGCTGATCGGGTCCCGCTCCGGAAAATCGGCATAGCGCAACCACTGTCCGGGAAACTCTGTCGCCAATGCGGAGACACGAGTGTCTCGGAGCATGCGGGAAGTCTGTTCTGTCAGTTCATCGTCGTCAGTGATCCGACCACTTCGAACAGCTTCGGCAAGTTCGGAATCCGGCAAGGTGCCCCACAGAAAGAAACTGAGCCGTGTTGCCAGATCCGCTGCGGATAATGGAACGACACCCTCCCCGGGCGGTACCTCACGTACCAGAAAAAGAAAATCCGGATCCATCAGGATGGCTGTCAGCAATCCACGCAGACTCTCCTCAACTGAAAGTCCATCAAGCCGCAGCTTCTGATACAGCCCGCCCAACTTCTGACGGTCCTGTTCTTTGAGTTCTCGCCTCCACGCACGAGCGGCGATGTCGAGCAGGTCCATCAAGCCCCGCTGTTCAGCAGCCATCAGCATTTCCTGATAGTCCCGCAACCCCCCGCGAATATCCTCGAAGAAACCGTGAATCAACCTGAACTTCTCCGACGTCTGCTGCAGCGGCTGCTGCATCTCCGCCGCATCAACCCCCAAACGTTCCAGATACAGCCGCTCAAAACGATCCAGCATTCCGGGGCTCGTTAACTCCGGATCCTCAGCACGCAGGAATGCAAACCGCTCGTCGTGCAGCACCTCTCGTTCCGAACGTTCGAACCAGACGAATCCCCGCAACAATGTCTCCGTACGCTGGGTGACAAAATCCAGCTCTCTCCAAAGTTGATCAAGTTGTTTGCGTTCCGCCCCGGTCAACACAACAGAAACAAGAGGACGATCGTCCCGAAAAAACCCCTCGACAAGATGAAAGCCTGCCGCCAGCCCACGCCCCCCATCCACGTAGCAGAATTGGTCCGGAAAGATCGCACAAAACCTCTCAGCAAATGACTGCAGGCGTTCCGCGCCAGCGGAATCAGCTCGAACAAGCAGCCTGCTGCGGTCCGAAAAACCACGCCACTCCACAGACTCGCCACTCCGTGTCGACAAGTCGACCCAAAGACCACCATCAGGGGTCTCAACGGGATCAGCATCGACCTCAACCAACAGCCGCTTTCCGCTCAAAATCTCTCGAAGCCTGTCGCTGCAAACAATGCGGAGCTCACCTGATAAAGACAATGGAGCATCCTCCAGCGTGCCACCGTCTGATTCGGGCTGGCCCGCGACCATCTCCAGAACTTTGCGAAGCGGCACAACACCATGCTCCTCCCGCTGCGCATCGTCAGCCGGAAACTGATTGTGGCGGGTGAATACAGCTCGCCGAATCACCAGCCCGTCACTTTTTCCAACCTCACCGTCGAACAGCCCCGCCGCTCGTAAGACAATCGTTCTTTGCTGCTGTGGATTACCAAACCAGTCGTCTCTGATCACCTCACTACTCAGAACGATACTCGCAGGGACATTCGCCAGCTTGAAACTGCCGCGTTGCGATGCAACCTGCTCCCGAAATTCCAAATGAGAAATCGGCCAGTTGCCGGCATTCGAGCGGATCAGGTTTTGCGGTGGACCATGAAGCTGACCACGCAGCCAGTTGATTTGCTGAACCAGTCGCGTGCGAGCTCGCCCCCGAACCTCGGAATTGGTCGCCGCTGTCCACATCTTCAGTGACTCTCGAAATTCAATTGGAGCGTCCGCCTCAGACAACACCTGATCGAAATACCGCCGCACAAGGCGCTGATAGGGGGATTCTTCCGGACTATCCTGCGTCTGCTCGCTGCCAGCGGCTTGCTCAAGACGACTGAGTAGTTTCACAAAATCCGGTTCGTGAGCCTCGTAGAACCGAATTAGAGCCCCCTCAGTAAGCTTGCGGCGTTCGTTGTAGGACACCACTGGACTGTCTGCAAAAGTAACCCCAGTCGTCTTCAACACCAAATGCGTCGAAATCTCATGCGTGGCAGAGAGGAATTTCCGAACCAGACTCGGTGAAACACCGAGCACTTCGCCAGTATTCGCAAATCCCTCGCCTCCAGCCGGATCGACCGGAAACTCAGCGGTAAATCGCTGTCGGAGACCCGTTAACTCGAAGATGCTGCGATCAAACTCAGCCGTTGTCAGTCGCCGCGGCAGTACCACGCCAGGATCCCCCGCGTTCTTCTCTGCCGCTGCCGCGAGAATGGACCGAATAACGCCAATGAACTCCCGACTCTCTTCAACAGTTGGCTGTCGGCTCTCTTCAGGCGGCATCTCTCCGTTCACAACAAATGACACAAGATTCTGCCATCGACGAAATCTCGTCACAATGTCATCGCTCGTCTGAACGCTCGCCAAATCAAGACCGCCACGTGGATCTTTTGAGCCGTGACACTCCACACAGTAACGATGCAGGTACGACGAGACCGCTGGCGGCAAAGCCGTCGCCTGTTCGTCCGCCACCGCCACAGTGCTCCAACTCGCACCAATCGTGACTGCCGCAATTAACGCTGGCAGGAAACAGCAGAATGGCCGGAGATACGCAATCACACCGGTCATGAGCGGGGTCACTTTCAAGGAGGGAGAAAGTCAAACAACAATTCAACACAGCTCACCGCAGCCCCCCAGCAACGATGATCGAATTGAATCATAACATGCCGCCCCCTCGCAAACCCAGCCCTCAACAGAACAAATGCCACTTTGGCACCCGCGAATCAATCACCAAGGATGCCATAACGGCACCCTTCAGACAAATGACACATCCCCCAGAGACAACGCAAAAATAAACGCAAACCTTTAATTAAAATCAACTTACGGCAGATAAAACACCGCCAAAGCCAAATTGGCATGCAAGATGCAACGGCAGTACGTGGCACAACTGGGCTCTGCGGCGTCCGCTTTCCCCCGTTTTTCACCGTGCCTTGTCTACCCTTCAGGAGAATTCTGATGACTTGGAATACACTGGTTGACGCTCTGGACAGTTCTTTGCAATTTCACACCTCTCCATTTCGCCCAGTCCAACGTCGGGAAGAAAATCACTACGCAACGATGACGGTGCTTGAGCATTCCGATCACTGGATCGTTAGCATTGATGTACCGGGGACACCGGAGGATCAACTCCAGGTGACTTGTCAGAACGGTATCCTCACCGTCAGCGGTGAACGACCATCGGTGTCAGAAGAAGGTGCTCGTAAACTCTACGATGACAGACTCGCGGGCACATTCCGTCGCACGCTGAAACTTGGCGAAGGCGCGGACCACTCATCAATTGACGCCACTCTGTCCGATGGTGTGCTGACACTCAAGGTTTTCAGAACAGCGGAATCCGGCCTGAGGCAAATTCCGGTGAAAACGCTCAATCGCACAGTGGCACCGCAGACAACCTGACTGTGATTCCAATTCCCGTTGATCCCGTCTCGCCCCCCGAATGAGAGTTGCAATTGCAGCAGATCATTCGGGGGAATTTTTGTTACCCTCATCAAAATCAGGGAGCTGCTGGAATGATGGTAACAACCGGCCGCACCCGCGATTGTTTGCCAATAAGGGAACATGTATGTCTGGTTCGGATCCTTCTGGAATTCACACTGAGTATCGGTATCTCGTCGCATCTTTAGAGAATCTCCAGCTTCAGGCTCCCGAAACAGCCCGTCTCAACCTGCAACGACTCTGTCAGTGGTGGAAACAAACTGATGAACAGGAAACTGTCGACGACCATTCACCGCCCCCCTGGTTCACGACTCTTCTTCGAATTCTTAACGAAGCGCCCCTGAAAGACGAAGTACTGAACGCCGTGGAAGTCTTCGTTCGAAATGCCCGCAAAGACTTCAACCCATTCCAGCTGTTCAATCAGTCTCCCAGAGCTCTGGAAATCATCGCGAGACTTGCCTGCAGCAGCCCATTCCTGACTCGCACTCTGCAGGCGGATCCTCTGTTTCTGACAGAACTCACTCTCGATGGTCGCACAGCTGACACTAAAGATCGGGAACAATTTGTCGCCGAAGCAGAGCGGTTGATCAATGAGACCCACGGTCGAAGTCTGCGTATGGGGGGACTCCGGAAGTATCAGCGCCGCCAGTTGCTGCGAATTGGAATCTGTGATGCATTCGGCCTGATGGACCTCCGTTTCATTACTCTGCAACTGTCGTTACTTGCCGATGCAATGGTGCAGTGCTGCCTCAGCGAGGCTGCTGCCGAATTGCACCTGAATCCTCACGCAATGACTGTTATTGCCCTCGGAAAGCTTGGCGGTGAGGAACTGAATTACAGTTCGGATATCGACCTGACACTCATCGCGGAGAATCCCGATCCTCAATTGCAACGTTTGGCGCAGTCGTTCATCGACTGGCTCTCTGCGAACGTTGGGCCGGGCTTTCTGTACCGGGTGGACCTGCGATTACGCCCCTGGGGTGACGCTGGTCCGCTGGTCAGCTCAGTCGAGGGATATCGGTCTTATCTGCAGTGCAACGCCGAACTCTGGGAAAAGCAGGCCATGCTGAAAGCTCGAGCGATTGCTGGCAGCCCCCGAATGGGTCGAGACTTTCTCAGTCAAATCCAACCTCTGCTGTTCACCGGATCAGCGGCGGAAATACGCAGCAATATTAATGCGATGAAAAGTCGAATTGAGTCCCGACTCCGAAAAAAAGGCAAGCTGCATACCGAAGTCAAACTTGGAGCCGGCTCTATTCGGGATATCGAATTCCTGGTTCAAAGCCTGCAACTCATGCACGGTGCACAAACCCCGTGGATTCTCAGCGCGAACACCCTCGATGCACTCGTTCGACTGACAGAACCTGGACTGATCAATGCACTCTGGTATCGTCAACTGCGTTCCGGATATGTCTTCCTCCGGACAATCGAACACTCACTGCAATTACTGCATAATCAGCAGACACACGAACTGCCGACTAATCCCAATCAGCTGAATTGGCTCGCGTTCCGACTGGACTACCCGGATTCTGAAACCTTTCTGGAACGATTCGAACAACACCGATCAACAATCCGCACGATTTTTGAACAGTGCCTGTTCGAATCCACGCCGCTGGCCGCGGTTGATTCCGTACCAGTCCATGCACGACGACCAGAATACGATCAGTCAATACCCAACGATGACATTCTTAACCTGAGACGGCCTGAACTGGAGAGGCTCCTGGCACAGGTCGACGCAGAAACGAAGTGCCGTGTACAGATTCAGGCTCCTCGGAAACAGAATGATCTGCTGGAAATCCTGATTGTCGGCAAGCGTTTTTCCGGATGGCTTTCAGCAATCTGCGGTCTGATGACAACCACATCGCTCGATATCCGCAACGGAGATGCCGCTGCAGAAGAATTCCCAGGTGGCCAACCGCTGCCCGAGGGCTGTTTTGCTGCCGGACTGACGGTAGCCGTCACGACAGCCACGAACAGCACTGAACTGGCAGGAACACTGCAAAATGCAATCTGCGAATTCGGGCAACTCAGCGACGAACACGGCGCTGAATATGTCAGCAACGAATTGATTATTCAGGTTCGCCAGACAATGTCAGGACACGAAGCCAGCGGACAGACGTTTGCCGAGGCCGAAATCGCAGTCGATATTCAGCAGCAAAATGCTTCATCAACGCGTGTCGAAATCACCGGCAACGACTCTCGTGGGTTTCTCTTCGAATTGTTCGGAGCACTCTCCTTCAGCGGATTCCATGTACTGCGTGCCGTCATCCGCTCCGATGGACGTAAAGTCAATGATCTGCTGTTTGTCCGGGAACCAGACGGCTCTCCTGTCTCCAGTGATGAACGACAGGACGAACTGCGAATTGCGGCCACACTCATCAAACAGTTCACACACTGGCTGCCGTCATCCGGTGACCCGGCACAGTCACTGCGCAGGTTCCGCGAACTGGTGGCAAGATTACGCCCGCGTCAATCGTGGGAAAGCAGCATGCACGCAATGCTGGCACCAGGTGTGCTTCCCCGGATTGCTCGAGTCCTCAGCATGAGCCAGTACTTGTGGGAAACCTTACTCCGCTTGCCCGCAGAAGAAATCCCGGCAACTCTTGCACTCCCGGAAAGTCTGAAATCACCCATCTCTCAGCAGGAACTTCAACAACAACTGGAAAGGAAGCTCTCATCTGCTGTGAATTCCGGGTGGGACATGCTGAATGATTTTAAGGACCAGCAACTGTTCCGGATCGAGATGCGACACACGCTCGGGCACTGCACCCCATTCGGTGCGTTCTCGAAGGAACTTACTGACCTTGCTGAAGTTATCATTACGTCGGCTGTCGAAACCGGATGGAAACAGCTCAGTTCAGCTCTGGGTGACCCGTGGAATGATCTCACAAATTCCCCCTGCCAGTGCACAATTGCAGCCCTCGGGAAATTTGGGGGAGTCGAACTTGGTTTTGCCTCCGACATTGAAATCATGCTGATCTACGAGGCAGCCGGAAAAACAAATGGTTCGCAATCCACCAGCAACGCAGAATTCTTCGAACGCCTGATTCGCCTCCTGAATCAGGAAATTCGAAGTGCCCAGGACGGAATCTTTCAACTGGACCTGCGAATGCGGCCTTACGGCAAGGCGGGCCCAACCGCTGTCCTGCTGGAGAACCTGACTCAATACTACGCTGTTGGCGGACCTGCCTGGCCCTTTGAACGTCAGGCAATGGTCAGATTTCGACCGGTGGCAGGAAGCAAATCATTTGGACAACAAGTTGCCCAGGTCGTCCACGCCATCTGCTATCACAAAGAACAATTCGACTTCGACGCAATGCGGGCGATGAGGGAAAGGCAAATTCGCCAGTTGGTATTCGCCGGAAGAATTCATGCAAAACTCAGCGACGGAGGACTGGTCGATTGTGAATATGCCGTTCAAGCTCTCCAACTGGTTTGGGGAAAGCGATACCCCGCACTTCAGCAAACAAATACACTTGCGGTACTAAAGGCAGCCTCAGATTGCAGCCTGATCTCGAAGGATGACGCTGCTACTGTGCAAAATGCCTGTATCTTTCTGCGAGAACTCATCGACTGCCTGCGAATGGTTCGAGGCAACGCTCAAGACCTGAATGTTCCGGAGCAGGGCAGTGCGGCGTGGAATGCTCTTGCCCAGCGCATGCAGCAAGTCCACGGCTCACACATTCCCCTGAATGAGTTGGAACAGCAAATGGCCGTAATCCGTCAGTTTTCGGAACGGGTACGGCAACTGGTTGCCAACTTCTCCTGAACAGCATCCGGTGCCCTGGCAAGACAGTTGGCTCTTACTCGGCAGCTTCAAAACCGGCCTCAACCAGATCCTGAAAACCTGCACTCAACGGACGAATATCGAGACCGCTATCCTTGAGGATCATCGCACAGGAAAGTACACGACGGCCCGAGCGACAGTGAATATAGACAGGCTTGTCGCGCGGAATTTCACTGATCACCGCAGCAACATCCCCCTCCCGCAGACGACTCAACGGGAACAACTTCGCCGTTTTCAAATGTCCAGCATCCCATTCGGACTGCTCACGGATGTCGAGAAGAACAGCTTTGCCCGCCAGGACACGTTCCTGCACGACGTCCAACGAGTCAAGAATGTGCCCCGCTTCACTGAATTCTGCTTCCATCGCCCCTTTTCCTCCTGCGAACAGGTCTGAATCCGGATTCCCTCCCGATTGAAGGTAAGCAACAAGATCCAGGACCTCCTCGCGACTCAAATTATTAATCAGCCCCGCTGGCATCATCGAAACTTTTGACACCAGTGTCTCTTCAACTTCTGAACGCAGAATACTGGTCAACTTTCCAGGCTCCAACATGTTCTCACAGATCATTAATCGATCATTATTGAGATTGACGACTCGACCGGCGACGGTCTTTCCCGTATCCAGCACGAAGATACTCGCCTCATACTGATCGGAGATCACCTTGTCTGGCACAATGATTGATTCCAAAAGCGTCTGGGCGTTAAATCGACGTGAAACAGCGGTCAGTTCCGGCCCCACAATACCGCCACCGCCGGAAAAGCGATGACACTTGTAACAGGCCGCAGCCTCAAACATCCTTTTGCCGCTTTCGAAGTCTCGCCCACTCAGTCCCGCCTGCACATCTTCCAGAAAATCGGCGACTTGCCACTCCCGAACAAAGGGGCGAGTAGCGGCCTCTACCAGCGGCTGATCACCCGCAGGCTGCTTTGCCAGCAAGGGTGCCAGCGCCGAGCGTTCGTCGTCAGTGAGCGAATCAATCGCTTCCTGCCGGATGTTCTTCAGAAATCCGGAGAATGAATTCCCGCCCCTCAGGCTTGAAGCCCGAAGAAACCAGTCAAAATAACGCGTACGCTGATCAATCGTCCATGGCCCGCGCAGAGCACGAAGACACAACGCGTAATGCAGCTGCTCTTCCTGAGACGGCGCAGACTCAAGGAGATTCAGCGTTTTTTCCGCAACCTCAGCAGCATTCAGGAACACGAGCAGACGGCAAAGTTCGCTGTTTAGTGCCTCAGAATTACTCGGATACAACGGCTGCAGTTTGTCCGCAATGGTGGCAGCAGTCGCATCATCCACGTCACCCAGTCGTATCAGGCACAACTGCAAAACGCGAAGCAAATCAAGTGATTGCCGCTCAGTCATGCCAGCTCCCTCAAGTGCAGCAAGAGATTGCAGCACACGATCACGATGCTCCTTCCTGCCACACCTGACGACAGCCAATAACGCCGTGATACGTGAATCGACAGATCCTGACTCATTCAAGGCTCGGTCAATCCACTGATCCACAGGCTGATGTTCCAGAGCCGTGCGAGCTGCAAATCGAATACTCCGATCAGCGTGCCCAAGGTAGCCCCACGCTGACTCAACCACTGAAGGGTCTGCACGATGCATCGACTCAAGCTTTGCTCTGACAGCACGCAACTCACGCCCAGTTGAATCCTTCAGATTCGCCGCTGCTGTTGACTCTTCGCCTGAATAGGTAACCCGATACAGCCCCGATTGTGTTCGTCGCCCGCCAATCGTGAAGTACATCGCCCCGTCTGCGGGGTTAACCAACAAATCGGTCACGGGGAGTGGTGCTGCAGATACAAAACGCTCCGCTTCACCGGAATATGATGCCCCGTCGGGTCGCATGTGTACGGCGTAGATCACACCGTAACTCCAGTCGCAGATGAACAATGCACGCTGATACTTCTCCGGAAACTTTGCTCCGTAGCCAAACGAAATCCCCGTCGGAGAACCGGGTCCCACCGCAACAACCTGTCCAAAACTGTCCGGGTACCAATCCGACCACTTTCCAGTTCCGGAACGCCAGCCAAATTCAGCACCACTAATCACGTGATTGACCCGAGTCGGACGATACCACGGAGTACCAACATCCCACTCCATGTCAGCGTCGTAAGTAAACAACTCACCATCTGCGTTTAAGGCAATGTCGTACTCATTGCGAAACCCGGCAGCGACCATTTCCCAGTCCTTGCCATCAGGGCTGACCCGAGCAATCCAGCCCCCGGGAGCCATCTTGCCAACAGCATGCCCACCGGCATCCCACATCCGTGGCAGCAGTTGATCCTCTCCCCAAACGGGAGGAACCAGAGAAGACGAAAACTGTGTCACAGGAGTATGGTTACCGCAGGCGACCAGCAGAGACTTTCGGTCAGATGAAAGAATGACCGCATGCGGACCATGCTCACCACCACCAGCCAAAGCCCGAATTCTTTCCGATGCGTCATACTGTCCGTCACCATCGGTATCCCTGACACGATACAGCCCTCCCTTCGATTCGTCGCCACTGTTGGTCATCACATACAGGCTGTCGAATGCACACAAGAGCCCCTGAGCCATCCCGACATCCACAGGGATTGGCTCAATCAGCAGGTCCTGACCACTCGTACGCGGCGGAGTCACCCGATACAGACCACCATACTGGTCGGAAACGATCAGCCGCCCGGTAGAATCAGAAGTCATGCAAACCCACGATCCCATCTTGTCTGCCGGAACTGTATAGAGCAACTCTGCTCGAAACCCCTCAGCAAGCTTCAGAGAATCAACCGGTGTTGCGACTGGCTGCGGCGGAGCATCATCAGTTAAAACGATACTCTCAATCTCAACCTCACCCTTTCGATCAAGCGGATCAATTCGCAGCGATGTGACCGGAGAATCTGTGGTGAACCAGAAACGCACACTCCCAAAAGCCCCAGTCTCGGACGCACCACGTAACTCTGCACGTGCTGACTTGTCCTCCGAAGTTCCGGGATCTGCTTCTGTTGTCCAAAACACCTGCATCGGAACCCGGCCATTCGCTGAGCGGGCATTGATCGTCAACTGGTGAGTACCAGACCGTCCTTCAACGGCAGCAGAAAAAAAAGGATCACTTCCAAGAGAAACGACCCTGAGCACTCCGCCTGAAATGGACAACCGGGTCTCCGAGTTTCCTTGCCACTCCTGGATCTGCTCTTCAAAATCCCAGACGACAATTTGATCCGCAGCGATGTCTCTCGAAAGGAAACTCAGCAGGAAACAGACGAGCACACCAAAAACACCTGGCATCATCGCTCTCCACAAATCTCAACAAACGGCATTCGTCAAACTGGGTAAGAATTAAAAAAACCCCGCGATATCATCGCGGGGTTTGTAGTTCTTGCTCCTGCCCCACGCTGCGGGGGGCCGAGCGAGGGGGGTGGAGGAACGACGGGGCAGTGTCCTTAGCCCCGACGGACTGCCAACATCTTCTTCAAGAAGATCGACGTCTTCGGTAGACAACTGCACCAGCCCCAGCAGCGAGCACAGCGAACAAGCCGATCGATGAGGGCTCGGGAACAATTGTAGGACCAAACAACGTGATCTCAGACAACCAGATATTCGCCCCATCGATCGACACGGCCGTCAGTGTGCCTTCACTCTGAAATGCTTTATCAATAATCTCCTGAACACGAGACTCGCTCAGAGCACTGCCCGCTACATTAAAGTCTGTGATCGCTTGG
>JAFMMM010000506.1 GCA_017859815.1 Planctomycetota bacterium
CGTGAAGCCAATGTGGAAATTGCCTTCCCGCAACGAGATATCAATATCCGTAGTCTGCCGCCTGAATTCTATGCAGCCCGGGAAACATCAGCGCCCTGAAGTGCCGTAATCGTCAGGGATACGAAACCGAGTTCAGGTCACATCCTGAATGTTGCGTCCCAGCACGATGTCAAAGTCGTTCATCGCAGGAACCATCATCGCCACGGCTGCAAACCCATAGGCCATACAGATCCAGAAGCAGACCCCCAGATTTCCGCCCAGCAGGAATTCGGTGATGGCATAGAAAGTCAGAAACGGCAGCAGCAGCGAAGCCAGAGTCAAAGCATTGGACGGACTGCGACTGGTCAGACTGCTGTACAGGCCAAGACTGCCAAAACCGATGAACAGTACAAAGCTCTGCAATTGAATGGCGAATGAAGATCGGGCTTCGACCAGCAACAGCATGAATACAAAAATCCCGACACAAAGAAAGAACATCGTGCCGAGACTGTGAGCAATTGCCTGCCTCGAATTGTCGTAACTCATCCCGGCATGCAGACCAAGAGCAATCGCAAACAGAATCAGGACAAGAAAACCAATACACACATACAGCGTGTTCTCTGCAGTCAGTGTGGGCAAAATGCCGCCCACACTCATCGCGGTTACGATGACCAGTGGAATCACCAGCATCTCGCGAGCATTCCACAGCGCCCCCACAATCTTACCGACCATGAACTCCCACGGATGCAGGTCCGTCACCAGCAGAATCTCCAGCGTTTTTGCATCTCGCTCTGTTGTGACAGAAGTCACGGCCTGAGCATTGGCCAGTAGCAGACTGACCAGACCAACACCAAGCAGCGAAAATGCCGGGGCCGAGACCATTCCCAGCATCAGCGTTTCCTGTCCGCCGTCATCCGGACGTTGCCACGATGCTGCAGCAACAACAATGGACAACAGCACATAGGTCAGCTTGATCCAGATCATCCGCCGACCGTATGCACGCGTTCGCATTTCCCGCCAGAGCACGGCGTGATCCCACACGGACCGATGATTTCGAGCGACCACAGGCACCGGCTTCGGAGTGACTGTCGACAGGTCATTTGTCGAATCCGCTTCGGGCGCTGCTCCCTGCAACTGTGACTGATGGACTTCTTTCGACGGATTCCAGACCCGCAACCGCAACACAGTCAGAACTGTCAGAAAAACAGCCATCGCAATCAGGGAGAAAACGGTCGTCCATGCCGAAACCTGAATCACTCCCGGTTCATCGGGGTTCATCGGATTCAACACTCGAAACAAACCCTGGTAAGGACTCAGGTCCGCGATCCGCGCGTCGATCAGAACGCCACCAGCCTGAGCAGCCAGAATAAACATCATCACGCCCAGAACACTGACAGCAATCGTTTGAAACGTCTTCTCTCGCCAGAATGCGACGAGACATCCCCAGCTGCCGGCTGCAAAAGTGGCGACCAGCACGATCACCTGTGACCAGATGATCTGCTCCCACATCACTCCGCCCAGAAGACGCAAAGAAAAGAACACAGGCCACGACGCCGCCAGCAGCACCACAATGTTCAGCAGGCTGGAAAACAATTTTCCAATTGCCAGTTCGCGGTTCCGCAGGTCAGTCATCAACAACAGGATCAGCGTCCTGCGGTCTTTTTCCTGAGCCACGAGGGAGGCAGAAAACAGCGTGGAAAAGAACAGTCCGAGGGTGAGTTGCAGGACCGCAAACACCCGAAATACGAGTGCGCTGAAACTGGCGGTGTCACCGCTGAATATCACATCCTGAAAGCCAATCGTTGCCTGCCGCAGACTGTAAAACAGAATCAACAGCGCGGCGACAAACCCCGATCGCAGCAGATAATGGCTGAGCCGACGCGGGGTTGTCAGTACCTCGCGTTCAAAGATCGGACCGACGAACACTCGGCATTCTCTCCTGTCTGCAACATCCCGCAGACCTAAGGCATTCAGACTAGTTTAATTGACGTGACTGAGTCTCTTTTTCGAAGGTGTTGGCAGCATCGGAGTGACGGCTTTCGTTGGCGTCATAGATTTGCTTGAGAGGATATTCTTCCGGAAGAGGCCGGCTGTTCAGCGCATTCACTGCCTTGTAATACTGAACAATCAACACACAATCGTCGACATAGTCCCCGTCGTAGAACAGCTCAGGTTTCAGCTTGATGATTTTGGCCCACTGCTCCATCGCTGTTTCCAGCAGCTTCTGTGCATCCGAAACTTCCACCTCGCCATTCGCGTCCACCTTGTCGTATCCACGCCCCTCGTTGAAGGCAAGTCGGGCAAGATACTTCGAACGACGAGCTTCAAGCATCGTCACCTGACGCTCCATACCGGCGATGTCCCGCCACTGTCGGAAATTCACCATGTCGAGATTCTGACTCCAAAGCTGTCGCTGAGCAGACAGCGTGATCCCGTTCTCTTCCGCAAGTTCCTCCAGTTCAGACTCTGTGGAATTCAGCCGGTACTTCTTGTCGTCCAGTCCATAGAAGTCCATCTTTCCATAGCCATCCATCCATTCGCTGTAGGCACTTTCCCATGCCGGGATGTGCTCCTCAAACAGACCTTTGTCAGACCTGGTTGCCGCATAGTTCAGCAGTGCGCGAGCGGGCCCCTGACGGAAGAAGACGTGAGTCATTCCCTTGACTCCAATCAGACCGTCGTTGTCGTCCTTGTCATTGGCTTTTACAAACCAGTCGTAAGACACCAGCGTGCTGTCCTTGCCTTCCGGATTGATCGTATCGTCCGGCCCAGGTACGCCGGCAGCAGTCATGAAACGAGGGTCCGGATCTCGCTCAAAGAATTCCCGGAAGAAGATCGTCTCGTCAGAAACAGACATTTTTGACTGGACATAATCACCGACTTTGTGAAACAGAATCGGAACACCCTCGTTGTAATTGGTGCCCTTTATCAGGAACTTGATGCCCTCCTTGACCCAGTAGAATCTGTCCGCCACCTTGTCCCACTCCCGCGACACATTGTAGGCAAGATTCCATCCCTGAAACTCCCAGATCTGCACGTAGTGCGGCTGCAGGCGAGTGATTGAATCCACCGTCGCACGAAGCTTCGCCCACTGCTTTTTGTTCTGATAGTCAATGGCTTTCAGATGCAGCACGCTTGCAGCAGGACCGCGTAGTCCCAGCAGGACCAGATTCATTGCAGAGCTGGTGGGATCGACCTGACCCAGCGTGGCTTCGCCCAAAGAATACTGCTGCCGTTTTT
>JAFMMM010000507.1 GCA_017859815.1 Planctomycetota bacterium
CGGATTTGTCCTTCCGGACGACGCCGGGGTAGACAGTTTCGATCTGTGGCCGGTTCTCACAGGGACTCAGCCGGAGGACTCTTCCCTCAGACCGGTGATGCTGACACAGAGTTTTCGGGGCGAATTTCAATTGCGAATGGGGAACTGGAAATACCTGGACCACAAGGGGTCCGGTGGCAATAACTACGAGTCCGGCATGCTCGCTCAATATCTGCTGCCGGAAACTTCTCCGGATGCATCTGGCCAGTTGTACGATCTGGAGGCAGACCCGGGTGAGACCAGGAATCTCTCTGAGGTGAACAGCCAGCAGCGAGACCTGATGGTCAGGGAATTGATGCGACTCCGCGGTGAACGCGGACGCACCGCACCCACAGGTCGTCGGCCACTGGGCTTGCAGAAGATCATCAGTTTGACGACGGGTCAGTGATCGTGCGCTTCCCGCTGGTGGTTCGCCCGTTTTTTCGCGAAGAGAACGGCCAGACCGACGACGGCAAACAGGCATTTCTGAAGTGTGGCTGGTTCCGGTACGGAATTCGTTTGCAGTGACAGTGACGCGTTGATCACAACTGCATCTGTTCCGATGGAACCAACCGGGTCCAGCAGAAAATTGATTCGATCTCCCTGCGCAACGGTGGTGGACAGTTGCTGCGGTCCGGTCGTTGCCTGCGAGGTTAATGATCCATTCGCCAACGTCTGCACACTGCTGTTTTGCTCGATAAACCAACTCACCGGGCCGCCACTAATATCATCGCTCAGCTGATAGTTCAGCGTGAGTGTTCCCGACTGTGGTGCCAGCCATGAGATGACAGAGAGACGGCCGACACCCGGGTGAAACATCACATCGTCCGCCTGCCAGTTCCAGTTATTGCCGCCCCCTGAAATCTGATCTCCTCCCGTTGTATTCTTTCCAACCCACGCCGGAGAGCCGTCGTCCCCATCATTCCAGACACTGGGCTTGACCGTGAAAGGGTCTGCGATCGGGTTGACGGTTGTGTAAAGGAGGTAGTCGCCATCCCGTTCCAGGTCCGTCGCGTAGCGATACGACCAGGTTGAACTTTCAGTGTTGTTCGCGAAGCTGAAATCAGTCGCAACATCGAACGTGATGACATCGGCATGCAGCGAAAGAGAACAGGTCGCCGGGAACAGTGTCATCCGAAAAATGACAGCGAGTGGGAATTTCATGCGTTTGCCCAACTTGTTGACGGGTGAGTCATGCGTGTTGGGAGAAACTCAATGCAATGGAAGTGCCGACATTGGGGGGCAAATGTGAGAAAGCTCGTGTTTCTTGTAAATGGCACCGCTCACACGGCAGGCAACGGTGCTGCCTGCCGTATTTCAAATCGATCTTGCTGATCCTACGGGCTCCGGAATGTCCCATCGGGTATTGAGAAGAGAGCTCCTGACGCCTGCCTGACCTCGCTTGACTGCAAGCGAGGTCAGCGGTTGCTTCAGATTGACTCCTGGCTGAACATTCGCGTGTCAACGAAGCAATACACTCGCCGTCAAGCGATCCTTGTTGGTAGTGAGCACGTCACAGTTTCGGACGCGACCTCGCACGGTCTGATCACAGCTGTGTACGGCTGAGGTGCACCAGCAAGTGTCACCGAATTAGGTAGGCCATCAACCGAACAAATCGAGAATGGGTTTGCCGGATGTCAGGGAGCGGAAGACACCGGTGGTATCCAGTGGATCATCGATTGGAATATCCAGAGCGTGGTAAATCGTTGCAGCAAGTTCTTCCGGGCGGACGGCATTGTGAGTCGGGTATTCGCCGTAGCGATTGGACTTTCCATAGACTTTGCCTCCCGCAATTCCGGCACCGGCAATGATGGATGAAAAGCACTGAGGCCAGTGTTGTCGGCCTGGAGGATCCTGCTTCAGCACGTAAGGTGTCCGGCCAAATTCTCCCGTGACCACAACCAGTGTATTTTCCAGCATGCCACTTTGCTTCAAGTCGCTCAGCAGTGCGGATAAAGCCTGATCCAGTCGGGGCAGGCAGAAGCCCATGCCGTAAGACCCGGTTCCGAAGGCATTCCCCATTCCCATATTTCCACCGTGCATGTCCCAACTGCTGCTTGGGGGCCCCTGTTTGTCGTGGTCAGCCTGCCCGGTCCAGCCATTGACCGTGATAAAGCGCACGCCTGCTTCAACCATTCTGCGGGCCAGCAGCAGGTTCTGGCCGAGCGGGTGCATGCCATAGCGCTGGCGAACAGATTCCGGTTCACGGTGCAGATCAAACGCGTCGCGTCCCTCTGAACGCGTCATCGCGTCGTAGGTCTTTGCACGCAGGTCAGACCAGTCTTTGACCTGCTGGTCAATGTCATATCGTGGAGAATCAAGTTGGTCGAGCAGCGACCGCCGATTGCCGAATCGCTCCTCGTCCAGAGGCGCGTAGATTTCCGGCGGTTCAAAATTCGACATCGCCGGATGGTTGTCGGCGGCCCCCACGAACACTGGGGCATAGGCGGAGCCAAGATAACCACCAATCCCGATATTGGGCGCGCAGAAAACGGGGGGACCAACACATTTGATCAGCCATGCATTTGAGACGAAGTTGCGTGTACTGGGCCGATGCCGCGCCACGACAGATCCGAGATAGGGTTGATCGTTCATGACTCCCTGCTGGACACGCTTGCTGGATTGCCCGCTCAGCAGATTATGCATGGCATCAAAGTGATTGCTGATGGAACCGGGGTGGGTCATGGAATTAATCAGTGTGAAATGATCCGTAAGCTTCGCCAGCTCCGTGTGCATTTCGTTAATCATCATGCCGGGAACCCGGGTCTCGATGGGCATGTACGGGCCGCGATAGTCCACCGGGGCGTGTGGCTTCATGTCCCACGTGTCGACATGGCTGGGACCTCCGCAGAGCAGCAGGAAGATACAGCTTTTCTCAGAGCGGACCGCGTTGCCCTGATTGTTGATCTGGTCACTGCCCATCACCACGCCAGGCATCCCCAGGCTGAACGCTCCAAGGCCACCGGCTAACAATGCCTGCCGTCGATTCAGTTGCACTTGTTCCACAGGATCTCTCCTTCTGTTACCGGCAGTATCGAACTTCAGCCACACTCATGCCATGATCTCGTCGCAGAGATTGGCGAAATTTGGGGCCGGTGACAAGGGAGAGGCACAAAACTGCGATTCCCCAACTGCTCGTCCAGTCGGCAGCGTGTGTGTTTCCTGAACAATGC
>JAFMMM010000119.1 GCA_017859815.1 Planctomycetota bacterium
CAGAATGACTTCCGGTTGACTGCGTCGGACAGTGAGCTGAAGACGGAACACGTCGCTGTCATGAAAAACCTGCAGCGGAACATTGTGTATCACTATCGCATCGCAGTTCCGAGTGATGAGGGATTCTCCCGCACTGCTGACTGGGAATGTGACAACTTCTTCAATTACAGCCCGAATTCGCCGCAGCCATCAGCCGCTGGTCCTGCCAGCGCACTGGCCGCAGTTCTTCCGACCGAGGTTCGAGATCAGATTGGGATGACACTGGTTGTGGGACAGCCTGCCGAGGAAGAGATCCTGTCTCTGAGTGGGCAGAGTCGGGGGCGTTTTCTGATTGCGGCCACGGATCAGGCATACGTGGAGGCGATGCGTCATGCGTTGCGTGAGGCCGGAGTGTATGGGCGGAGTGTGGTGATTCGGCATGCGGATGACTGGACATTGCCGCAGCTGCCCGGCAACTGGGCCAACGCCGTGATTGTGATGGCCCCCGCGACAGAAGGCCTGATCAAAGCGGCCATGCATCAGGCGCGGCCGGATGGCGGCATCGTTCGCATCGTGAATTCGCAAGCAGACTGGCCGGGCTTCACCCGCGTGGGTCAGACGTCGACGTTGCAGTGGACTCGTCCGCCGCTGACTGGTGCCGGAGAATGGTCGCATTTGTACGGCAAGCCGGATAATTCCTCCTTTGGTGGGGCACAGTTGGCCGGGGTGTCCACGACAGACGATCTGGAAGTGCATTGGATTGGCCGTCCCGGGCCGCGATATCAGGCCGACCGCAGTGGGCGAAAGCCATCACCGATTTCACGAGGCGGGCAGCTGTTTCTGCAGGGCCTGAATCGGATCGTGGCTGTGGATGCCTTCAATGGCAGCATTCAATGGTCTCTGGAAATCCCGGGGCTGGAGCGATTCAACATGCCGCGTGACTGCAGCAACTGGTGTGTTGATGACAACGCATTATTTGCCGTAGTGGGAAGTGAATGCTGGAAGATCGATACCAGATCCGGAACAGTGCTGCAGCGAATCCCTGCAAACGAATATCGGGATGATCCCATGGACTGGGGTTTTGTTGCGACTCACCAGAATCGGCTGTATGGCACTGCAGTTCGCCCGGGATCATCGTGGACCAGTTTTTGGGGGAAAGCTGATGAAGGCTGGTATGACGCAAGATCGGGTGCGGTCACCCATCCGATTTGCAGCGACCGTGTTTTCTGCCGAGATGCAGAGACCGGAGATCTTGTTTGGGAATACCAAAGCGGTGTCGTGCTGAATCCCACACTGACCATCAGCGGTGACACAATGTATTTTGTGGAAAGTCGCAGCCAGAAAGTTCTGGAGTCTGACGAACGTCGCGTGGGTGACCCGGACCTGTGGAAACACCTGGTTCTGGTTGCTGTTGATGCGGCAACCGGCTCACCGAAATGGGAGCAGAAGATTCCTCCGATGGAATCGCAGGTGATCTTTTATCTGGCCCATGCCGCCGGGCAACTGACGCTGGTGTCTTCGTCGGACAAGGAGTACACCGTGCGTTCACTGACGGACACCGACGGAAGCGAACGGTGGAGTCAGAAGACGGCATGGCCGGGCGGCAAGGGGGATCACGGCAAAGCGATGATGCGGCCTGCGTTTCTGGGCGACCGAATTCTGCTCAGGCCCGACGTCCTGTCGCTGGCGGACGGCAGGATCCTGCCGGAGAAAATGCCGGACGGCCACGGATGCGGCACCTACGCCTGCACAGCCGACGCTGTCTTTTACCGAGCCAGCACGCTGACAATGTGGACTCCGGAAACGAAGGAGAAATCCACGTGGAGTCGTTTGCGACCGGACTGTTGGCTGAGCAGCATTCCTGCTGGTGGAATGTTGCTGTCACCGGAAGGCGGTGGTGGCTGCAGTTGTGGTTCGTGGCTGGAAACGTCGATCGGATTCCTGCCGAAAACGCTGATTCAGCCCACCGCGATTCCCTGACGGAGCAGTTTGCGGTGACTTGCCGCTGATCAAACCGGGGGCTTGTCCATTCCCTCTGTCGTACTCACGATGATCGCAGAGTGTTGCCGCCGGTCATTCGCCTTCCCTGCGTTCGGCCGAAACTGCTTCGCTGTTGGCTTTCATCCTGAGCAGGAAGCGATCGGAGCGGGCGGGTTCCCCGATCAGATCCCAGAAGATCGCTCGCTGTTCTGCCGTCATGATCTGTTCGATTTTTCGCATACAGTCCAGTTCCTGCTGCTGTCGTTCCTGCATCACTGCCGTTCTTTGTTTCGGGTCTGATGGCAGTGGCTGCAGGCCAAAGCGAACTGGGCGAATCAGATTCCTGAGGTCGGCCCGTTGCTGCTCACTCCACTGCAAAGCCGCAGCGGGTGAAGTGATGTAGGGCACATTGTTGTCGATCCATGTTCCGGTCGATGGCAATTCTCCGTTTGATCGAGCCGGTTCAAGATCCAGCAGCAGGACGTCAAAACGCATGAGTTGAAAGATCCATTGCATTTCCCGCTGCTTCCAGCGTTTGGCCTGCTGCGGGGACAGGATTCGATTCCACTGTTCATCCCGCCTGGGAGCAAATTGCCATGCGGCCTGAGCGACGGCGGCGCCGTACGTCTTTAGTGACCCAACCCTGCGGAAATCCCGTGCTTCGGTGTGACGTTGATAGCGGTAATCGCAGGGCACCTGCTGCAGAGCGTGCAGGACCCACTGCGTTTCCAGTTGGTGCAGTTGTGCGTGCTGTTGATCAGACAGCTGCAGATCGTATTGAAACGCTGCACTGGCCTGAACCGGGGACTGAAACCGTAATGTCAGCATCTGATGAAACAGCTGGTGCTGTTCATCGTTGAACAGATCGCTGAGTGAATTCTGCAGTTGTTGATCACGCCGTTGCTGGTATGGCCCCCGTTTGATGGCGTCGGGGCGAGCGTCGTACCGGGCTTTGGCTGTCAGGAACCTTGCCTTTCCCTCATCCAGAACCGCCTGCAACTGCGGCTGTTGTTGATCAGTCAACTGCAGCTTTTGTCGCAGTTCATCCGATTCGAGGATGGAGATCTCTGTCGGTGCTGCCAAAGCGTGGAAGTTGGGCTCGTCAGTGGCCCGCCCGGGGGCGGTGATTCCTCCGAATGCGGCAATCATAATCAGGGCTGACCAGGGCATTTTCATTCTGCACTTTCGGGGTTTCTGCGCGCTATGCTGGGAATCTGCGATGTGCATTCCACACGCTTTTCTCTGGGAATACAAGACCGGCCCTTGTTGGTCAGCCGGGTCGGTCCACGTCAGTCATTCCCGAGGATCATGATCCGAATGTGTCAGCGATGATTTTCAGATTGGTCTCCGGCCAGGTGCTGGACCATTCCGAGTTCTTCGACGAAACGAGCCGACGGAACGAACCTGCCGGAATCCAAATCGAGAATGCCTGCCAACAGAGGTCGCAATTCCTCCAGCATGTTTTCGTTGTTTCGCACGTGGGTGTTTTCTGTTGGCCCGGGACGCCGACAAGATTCCGGGTAAGCTCGCCCAGCGTCTCCCATCCCGCTGGCGGCATTGTCCGAAATGGGATGCTTTACAAATTCGTCACAGCGATTGCTGCCAGAGCTGCTGTGGTGGTCCACGGAAGCGATGTCGGGTCCATTTCATGTTTCCGTGTTGCAGCCAGGAGTCCAGTGCAGGCACCACCCCGGGTTTGTTGGAACCAGCCAATGTGACTGAGCGAATTCCAGTGATTAAGTTTTCTGCGTGAGTGCTGCGGACATGTCGGGAAGTCGCGGTGTGTCAGAGCGCGTCGATCATGGAGAGATGGTCGCTGTCTTTCGAACAACACCGCAATTGCAGAGTGGGATGCGGTCGCTCACGAGTGTAAGATTTGCCCGACAAGCACAGAAGCGGTCTTCGCGGTCCTTCGGAAAGCGGCGGCTGTTGAGCCGGGGCTTGTGGGGCATTAATTGTGATCGTCAACTGTGATCGTCAGAAAAAGATGTCCAGCGGGGAGCGGAACTGGGAATTTGCCCAGAGCCGGTGAATGTTGAGCGAACGTTTCCGTCTCACGCCTGTTCGTTGGAGCCTTCGTGCGGTTTCACGAACAGCAACACGAAACACCCTGGATCGAGTTCCATGGATCATGCGGTCGTCGGAAAAACGAACATGTTGAGCAAAAAGGCCTGTGTTGATCGAGTTGTTTGTTCCGCAGTTGCCGTGTTCGTGCTGATTTGCGGCACTCAAACGGCTGCTGGTCAGACAGCTTCGGCAGTGCGTCTGGACCCGGGGCTTTTGAGGGGCTTTTTGCGAACTCACTGCGTGAAATGTCACGGGCCGGATCAGCAGCAGGGCGAGACTCGGCTGGATACGATTTCCTTTGAGATCACCAACAGTGATGTTGCGCTGCAATGGCAGGAAGTTTTGGACGTGCTGAATCTTGGTGAGATGCCTCCTGAAGATCAGCGACAGCCTGCGGCCGGGGATCTGACACCGGTGTTGGCTCATCTGACCGATTCCCTGGCGGAGTCTCGACAGCGTCTGGCGGAGTCTGGCGGCGACATTGCCCTGCGGCGGCTGAACAGTCGCGAGTATCGGAACACGATTGATCATCTGTTTGGGTTGCGTGTTCCGGACGAATTGTTGCCCGCTGACGACATCGCCGGTGGGTACGACACCGTGGGCCAGGATCAGCAGTTTTCAACCTATCATTTTGAGGACTATCTGGCGGCAGGGAAGACGATTGCCGGAGTCGCTTTGCGTTGGGCGGACGCTCCGCAAAAGCAGGCTGAGGTCAGAACGAGTGAGCCCGAGACACGCGGCAACGCCAACCTGAAGAAATATATTGCCAATTACGACAGGCAGATGGCGATCATCAAGGACGGTGGCAGTTTCGCCGACATTGGGCTTGATGATCAGAAGCAGCTGGATTTGTTTCTGAAACGCTATGACGGTCGGGCGGGTGCGCGGCAGCGTTATCTGGATCAGCGTTATACGGATCGGGGCGTTTTTCTTGTCGAAGCTGGTTATTTTCGGGCCGCTGGTTCCGGCAATATTGGTGTCGATCCACGAGCCAGCTGGAAATTCCGGGCCATTGCGGGACTTCGTCCTGAGGCACCGGAACTGCGGCAGTTTCTGAAAGTGTCCGCATCAGGCAGGACGCTCGGCTGGGTTCGTGTCAGTGGTTCGCTTGATCATCCTTCAACCCACGAGATTGAGCATCGTCCGTTTTTGACCGAGCGATTGGTTCGCATTGATGTTTCCGAGAACAAGGGGGACATACCGATCCGGGATTATGTGAAACAACTGCCAGGCGGTGGCGTCCAGAATTCCACGATCTGGGTTGATCGGGTGGAGTGGGAAGGTCCATTTTATCCGGACAACAGGTCCGTGTTCGAGCTCATTTACCGGCGGGCGTTTGGATCAGACGGAAAGCCGGAGGAACAGAAGAATGCTGCTGACCGAAAGACAGAGGATTCGGCGGCTCGCGGTTTCTTTGTTGCGTTGATGCGCGAGGCATTTCGTGGAGCATCACCGTCACGGGGGTTCACCAGAAAGCTGCTGGATGTTTATTCGCTGAACCGAAGTCATGGTTTGGGCCTGAAGGAGGCACTGGAGTTACCTGTGGCGATGGTCCTGAGTTCGCCCAGTTTCCTGTACCTGATGGAAGATGGGCCGGGGAGTCCCGAAGATCGCACGATTGACGACGTGGAATTCGCTCATCGTCTCTCGTATTTTCTTTGGAGTCGTCCGGCGGACCGGAAACTTTTGGCCGCAGCCCGGGGCGGGAAACTGTCGGACGCAGACTGGCTGGCTTCGCAAGTGAAAAGCATGCTGCGAGATTCCAGAAGCTGGGCATTGTCTGAGGGGTTCTTTACTCAATGGGTCAGCCTTGATCGGCTTCAGAATATTGCCATTGATGAAACGATTCACCTCGGCTTCAACCAGGGAGTCCGTGGTTCCTCCCAACTGGAGATTCAGCATCTGTTCAACACGATGATTCAGGAGAATCTCAGTTTGACGGAGCTGATTGATTCTGATTTTGTCGTGGTGAATGACGTGTTGGCGTTGCACTACGGCCTGAATCTTCCCGCCACGGGAGACAGCAGGTTTCGCAGAGTTTCGCTGCCCCGTGCTTCCGCTCGCGGGGGGCTGTTGGGGACGACGGCATTTCTGGCGATGGGCTCCAATGGTGAGCGTTCCTCGCCGATCATTCGTGGGGCCCTGTTGATGGAGAAGTTTCTGGATCGGAAGCCGGCAGATCCGCCACCAAACGTACCGGAGTTGGCCCTGGCCAGCGACGAGCCGCAGGCGGTGATGGAGACAATTCAGCTGCATCGCGAAAAGGCTCAGTGTGCCTCCTGTCACAACAGTTTTGATCCTTTGGGGTTTGGGCTGGAGAATTTTGATCTGCTGGGCCAGTGGCGGGACAGGGAAGTGGTCGGGGAGATTGGGAACAGGAAGAGATCGAAGGAGATCCCCATTCGCGCGAGCGGGACGTTCCCTGACCGTGACCAGCCCTATCGAAATCTTGACGAGTTTCGTGCCGGACTGATGGAACGCCGGCATTTGTTGTTGCGATCGATGGCCGAGGGGCTGTATTCCTACGGACTTGGCCGACATCTGGAATTTGCCGATCAGCAGGCAATTGACGAGATTTGCGAAGCAGCAGCAGCTCAGGACGATCGAATTGGCGATCTGATTGTTGCTGTGATTAATCACTCCACATTCCGCAGAGGCGACCGCAGGTAGAACGCCGCGGATTCTTTATTCACATCTCACTAAGAAGCAACAGTGATGAGCATTACTTTGCACAATCGACGAGCCCTGTTGCGGGCCGGTTCGACTGTTCTGGCCCTGCCGTTCATGGAATCGTTGGCAATCGCAAAGACGGCTGGTGCCG
The DNA here is from genome assembly GCA_017859815.1 of Planctomycetota bacterium. Classification (GTDB taxonomy): domain Bacteria; phylum Planctomycetota; class Planctomycetia; order Planctomycetales; family Planctomycetaceae; genus SXXK01. The sequence continues at coordinate 6,848 of JAFMMM010000119.1, forward strand.
TGGTTCCGCCGAAGCGATTTCTCTTCATCGGCTGTGGCTACGGATTTACCAGTGAGACCTTTTTTCCAACTCGTGCCGGGCGTTTTGGGAAGATTGGTTTGACTGAGGGCCTGAAGCCGCTGGAACGGCATCGGGACGACATCACCATGGTTTCCAACCTGACCAACCTGGGGGCTACCGACGCCCATGGAGGAAGCACGTCTTATCTCACCGGGGCCAACGTCAGTGGTACACCCGGCAAAAAGTTTCACAACTCCATTTCTCTTGATCGGGTTATTGCCCGGGAGATTGGACAGGATACCCGTTTTCCAACCATCGCCCTGACCGACACCTCACAGGGCGACGGGCACGGTGCCGGGCTTTCGTTGTCGTGGTCTGACAAGGGGCACCCGATACCCGGTGTGACCAATCCGGTGGATCTCTATCATCAGTTGTTTGGGCAGAATCAGGAGTCAGCGGAAGAGCGTGAATTCCGTCTGTCGCAGCGCCGCAGTGTGCTGGATGGCGTGGTCGCTGATCTGCAGTCCTCCAGACGTGTGCTCAGCCGCACTGACCGAGAAAAACTCGAAGACTATCTGCAGTCCATCCGCCAAATCGAGCAGTCGATCAGCAGGGAAGTGGAGTGGGCCAATACAGCCAAACCCAAATCACCGGTGCGGGAGCCGAAGAATCCGATGGACGGTTTGCAGGCTCTCAAAACCTTTCAGCGATTGATTGTCGCCGCTTTCCAGACGGACTCCACGAGAGTCGTCACCTATCGACAGCCCATTACCCCGATCCTTGAGAGTTGGGACTTCAGCCTCGGTGCTCACTCCCTGTCGCATTACAATCTCGATCCCCGCCGTCAGGAGGCGTCCCGGCAGAAGGACGTGATGTTTATGGAACTGTTTGCAGATCTGCTGGATCTGTTTAAGCAGACAGACGACATCCACGGACAGAACCTGTTTGACTCCACTTTGATCAGCTATGGATCGAATCTGCGCAGCGGTCACGGACTGCGGGGCTGCCCGGCGATTTACGCGGGCGGCGGTGGAAAGAAATTGCGCAAAGGCGAACACATTGTCCTGCGGGAAAAAGACACACCGCTGGCCAACTATTGGCTGACGCTGACACAGCAGTGTGGTGTATCACTGGACAAGTTCAGCCACAGTACCGGGACGCTGTCACAGCTCACAACGGGATGACGCAGTCCGGGGAATGGTGGCTGCCTGGTTTGGACAGATCTTCGCGATCAGGTGCAGTGATGGCAGAGATGATCTGTCTGCAGCAGGGGAAACGATGCCGCTTCAAAGACATTGCAGCAGGGGCAGAAGGGTCCGCCAGACCTGTTGTCAGTGCCGCGTTGTCAGTGCCGCGTTGTCAGTGCCGCGTTGTCAGGGGAGCGACCGGTTACCGGCTGCTCCCCGCTCCCGTGGTGTCGGGGAATCACCAGTAGCCACGATCGTGATAGGCGATTCCGGCCTTCCGATCGTAGTAGTAAGTCGTCATCGCTCCACTGCCTTTTGACGGACTGAACCAGGTGACAGCGTTTTCGAGCGGTTTCCAGCCGAGCGTTTTGAAACGCTTGTCCATTGCATCGCGGCTGACTGGTTCGCCCTCACCGGACATGGATTCGCGTTTGTGGGCCGAGTCCTTTCCGCCGGTTTCCCAGAGTTGATTCATGAACGCCGTGAAATCTTTCTCGTTGATTTTGTAGCGTGCAAAGTGACCGTTGCGTTCGCTGAACAGGTCGATTTCCGTGGCCTGTGGCGGCAGCCATGGTTGGATTCGTTGATCCTCAATTTCCTTGACGGTGGCAAAGCTGTGTTTGCCGACAAGGCTCGATGACTGCTGCGGTGCTTCTGCAGTTCGCACCAGGGCTGTGGCGGTCAGCAGTTGTCCAGGGGGCATGTGTTTGCTGTTCCTGACTGAGATCCTGCCGTCGGCTGCCACAATCATCTCGAACGACTGTTTTGGCGTTGAAGGATCCGTATCGGCCGGTTTGCCGGATCGGGTTGGCGGTTCTTTTTGTGTCCATGTGAGAGTTCTGGTTGTTGGATTCCAGTTGCCTGCAAACAGGGTTGGCAAGACCTTCGGTCTGACGTTTTTGTCCGCGGGGAGTTGCACCGGTCCGATGCGTGTGAACATCAGGTCAAAGCCATCAGGCCGAAATGCAGCGATGACGATTCCATTGATGGCAGATTGTGGCTGATCCGCCGGCCAGCCCCACGACATCTGCCACATGGGGAACATACCGGCAGCGGGTTTGCCACCCACCTGCAGGCTGCCATTCAGAGAAATCCTTTTGTCGTCGTCGCCGGGGGCCGTTTCGGCTTCAAACGTCCAGGTTCCTCGAGCCTTATTCAGGCCTTCGAAGAGGGAGATCTCGTTGGTTGGGAATCCCTCCGGGAATCTCATTCCCAGATCCAGCCAGGTGGTTGTGGTTTTTTCGGCGGACGACTGGGCGCTCGCACTTTCCGGTGTGAACAGCAGAGCGACAGTGACCAGAGTGATCACCGCGGTATTCCGGTGAGAGAAGTTCGTCATGTGATGCTTTCATGTTGAGCACGAGATTTGGTGTGAGCGAAATCGCGGTGAAGTGGGACGGATTTGAGATTTCAGCTGAGGCTGGAACTCACTGAGCGGCAGCAAAGTTCGTAGCCGACGGCGGTGGGTCAACATCAGGCAACGCTGTTGGAAGCGCGGCGAAGTGCTGATCGGTTGCCGCTGGCCATGTCACTTTTTTTGGTGTTCCTGACCAGTCACTGCCTGTTGCCGGGGAAGAAGGAATCCTGCTTACGGAACGGTGGTATGGCAGCGACTGGTTCTTGTTTTGGGTTTCGTGTTGACGGGGAAAGCTGTGTTGAGGAAAGGCTTTGCAATAAAAAGTCTACGGGGCAGAAAAGCTATGTTGGGGCCAGGCCGCCCAGCGAGTCGCGGCGGTGTACAGGTGCTGGGTGTTGGTGCAGTTGGGCGTCAGCAACAATTTGCTCCAGCACCTGCAGGTATTCCGAGAAACGTGTTTGACCGACGTCGGTCAGTCGATACAGGGTTTGTGGGCGGGGGCCGTTCCGCCCCTTCCAAACTTCCAACAACTGAGCATCACTGAGCACCCCCAGATGGCGGCTGAGATTTCCGTCTGTCAGGGCACACAACTGTTTCAGGTCATTGAACAGCAGGCCGCCTGGATTTGCTGCCAGGGATGCAAGGATTCCCAGACGGGCTTTCTCGTGCAGAACTCTGTCAAGACCCTCATAGGAAAACCTGCCGGCTGCGGAGGCGTTGGCCGTGTTTTTGGCGGCCGCCGTCTGGGGCGAGTCAGCTGGCTTGCCGGGTTGATTCGTCATGGCAACGCTCCAGAGTCCAATACAGAATTGCGGCGGTGAGCAGATGGCCCCCGCCAAATGTGACACCCATTTGCCATGCCGCGAAGGCCTGATCATTGTGCCCCAGCAACAGGCAGCAGCAGCCGCAGACAAGGTAGTACAATCCGGCGTAAAAGGTCTGCGGAGGCAACAGCCGACAGGAACTCAAGATGCCCATGGCGAAGAACAGGCCCCAGAGACCAGGCAAGACCCACAATGCATCGCGGGGACCGGCGTAGAGACAGACCGTCATCAACGCTCCAATCACAATGCAGGGCATGAACTGCTCAATTGCGAGACGGGTTAATTCGCGGGAGACGCCCGGCTGGGCATGTTGGGCTCTTCGAATGAACTGAATTCCCGCCATGGTGACGGCGATCACGGCGACGCTGATCCACAGTGCCAGATACTGCTCCGGCTGTTCAGACGGCACGGGGACCAGCACCGGTTGCAGGCACGCGGTGGCAATTGCCAGAAAACCTGTGATGGCGACCGAAGCGGATCGGTAGCCCCGAAAAATCTGACTTTTCGCCATCTGTTGGCGAATGTCGGAAATCTGTGACAGGGCTTCATGGAGTTCCACGGTGATGATTCTTTTCCAACGCCAAGAACAAGGCATTCACTTTGCGTTGCAAAGTTAATGGTGAAATCGCTGTGTGTCAAGGTGCGATTGTTGTGATTTGCAGCCGCGCTGCTGTGGATGCTGCCGTATGCAAGGACGGTCAGGTTGCCACGAAAGAACGGCTTGCGGTTCAGCGTGAGGACCATGCGTATTCCAGTGCCATCACCTGTTGGTCCTCGCAACGCTGTCCACTTTGTCCTGCATTGACTGCTGTCGGTCCGTTCGCGTGCCGACTTTGATGCTGGTGGTAATTCGTGGCGCACCCATTTCGTGGACCCGCTGATGGCAGCGTTTGATGGCTGCGAAGACGTCATCCCATTCGCCCTCAATGTTGGTTCCCCAGGCGTGCAGTTGGTGTTGCAGTCCGGCATCTGCGAGTATGGCTTGGCAGGCAGCCACATACTGGCTGACCGAAACGCCTACTCCCATTGGTACAACGCACAGATCGACGATGACGTTCATTGTTATGGACTCCACTTTGCATCACCTGCGGTTCGGCAACCCGGACCGCATTGAGGGGGAATTTGGTTCAGGCCGTCGGGCTGCAGATTTCACGTGAAGACATTGTCTTCGGCCGTCGGTCTGTCGGATGGGATGATGAATTTCGCACAGCCGACGATTCCGCGGTGCGAGATCCACGACTGTTTCGCATGTCCCGTGGGGGATGCGTCGTGGAAGGAATGTGTTGTCACTGATTGTACCGGGACGTTGCCATTGTGCAGGTGTAACGCAGGAGTAAAGCGGCATTTCGGTTGCCTGCGAGTTGTTGTTGCTGACGTCACAGGCATGAATACCGATCGTTTTGTTGTGGAGGAATCTGTGGACGAGATTGCTGCGTATAATCGCCGGGCCTGGGATACCCAGGTGGCGAAGGGCAACTGCTGGACAATCCCAGTCACTTCAGAAGTGATCGAGCTGGCTCGGAACGGAACGTGGGACGTCGTATTGACCCCGCAAAAACCGGTTCCCAGGTCATGGTTCCCGAAGTTGCCGGGCCTCGATGTGCTTGGTCTTGCCTCGGGGGGTGGTCAACAGGCCCCCATTCTTGCCGCTGCGGGTGCTTGTGTGACGGTTTTGGACAATTCTGCGCGGCAACTGGAACAGGACCAGTTGGTGGCCCGCAGGGACGGGTTACAGATCCGTTCAATTCAGGGCGACATGCGGGATTTGTCGTGTTTCGCAGCGGACAGTTTTGACGTGATCTTCAATCCCTGCTCCGTCTCCTTTGTGCCGGAAGTGCAGGCGGTTTTTGACGAAGCATACCGTGTTCTGCGCCCGGGTGGCGTGCTGATGTGCGGCTTCATGAACCCGGTGCGGCTGATCTTTGACGAGGACGAACTGGAGCGAGGTCAAGTGATCGTCCGACATGCCTTGCCGTATGCTGATCAAACGCGTCTGAGTGCGGAAGCGCAGGACCGATTGAAGGCAGCCGGCGAGCCTTTTGTATTTAGCCATTCACTGGAAGACTTGATCAGTGGTCAATTGAGATCGGGCTTTGTGCTGCGGGATTTGTTCGAAGATCAGGCAGATGAGGAGAAGTTGTCTGAGTTTCTTCCCGTTTACTTCGCGACGCTTGCTGTGAAGAACGCAGAGTGATTTGGTCAGAAAGCAGGGCGGTTCACTGTTGGGAAGTCGTGTTTGTCTGCTCACGATGTGTGCGGGCTTTGTTGTCAATCAGACGATCCAAGCCGACGAGGGTGGTCGACGCTTGCGGAGTCGGAATCCGGCATGCAGCCCGGCGAGCGGATTGACAGGGTGATTGAGTACCCAAAAAGGGTCGGCGAGAATCTGAGTGAACGGGCACAGCAAGACCTGCATTCCTGAATTGGTGACCAGTACTGACGATGTGCGATGAAGGACAAACTGGCGCTACGATTCACGTTTCCGGGACGCCGGAATAGTCGGAGCATGTTTGATTCTGTTCATTCAGGGACAGTGGACTGAGCCTGCCGGGAACGCTGCGAACCGCAGTTGTTCCATCGCGCGTTCCGACTGCGCGGATGAAGCTGGTCGAACGTACAGTTCTCAGTGGGCTGAATTGCCGTTGGAATGGTATTGACGGTATCCGCGGTGGCGAAGGGTGAGAAATTCGGGCTGCAAACAGTGAATTTTTGTTCGCGAAGAAAAAACTTGTCCAGGCAGCTGATTTTGTTCGAACTTGCGTGATATGAGTGAATTACCGGGCAAAGATTTCCCCAATTCTGCTGATCAAGACATGTTCCTCCGGGTTTTTCTCGCCAGTGAGCGAGAGATTCTGAGGTACGTGATGGTGCTGGTTCCGAGTGTGTCCGACGCTGAGGAAATTGTTCAGCAGACAGCCGTGGTGTTGTGGGAGAAGTTTGACCAGTACGACCGATCCCTGCCGTTTACTCCGTGGGCGTGTCGCTTTGCGTTGAATGTCACCCGGCAATGGATGGATCGGCGGAGGCGCTGGCAGAGGCTGCTGACGGGGGATGTGGCAGAGGATCTGGTCCATCGTCAGCAGAGGTTGCGTCCGGAATTTGACGAACGTCTGGAGCATTTAAAGGTGTGTCTTCAGAAGCTTTCCGCAGACCAGCGTGATTTGGTCGAAGGCTAT
>JAFMMM010000120.1 GCA_017859815.1 Planctomycetota bacterium
GTATTCGTTGCCGGTCCCATGTGGCGTATGCAACTGCTGACCGTGCCGGATCTGTTTCGCAGAAAATTTGGCGCCCGGGCAGAACTCCTGGCGTCCTTGATTCTTGTGCCCAGCTACTTCGGCTGGATCGCAGTGCAGTTCGTGGCCCTCGCCGGGATTCTGGAATTGTTCTTTGGCCTGCCGGCTGATTACGGTCTGTTTGTTGTGGCCGTCATTGGTACAGGCTACACACTCATGGGTGGAATGTGGTCCGTGACACTGACCGATGCTGTCCAGATGCTGCTGGTGCTGGGGGGGCTGATTCTGCTGACGGGCACGATGCTCGCGGAACTCGGTGCAGGAAATCTCACAACAGGTCTGCAGCGATTGTTCAATGAAACGCTGCCCGGTCGAAAAATACTCATTCCGACGGAAAGCCTGCAGCAGTTCATGCAGTGGACAGGCCTGTTCATCACCGGTGCACTGGGGAACATCCCCGCTCAGGATCTGATGCAGCGCGTTTTCGCATCTCGCAGTGAGGCGACTGCGAAACGCGCGTGTCTGATTGCCGGTTCGATGTACCTGCTGTTCGGGGCATTGCCGCCACTACTGGCCCTGTCCGCCCACCTGCTGCTGCCCGGTGGGATTGATGATGCTGTTCTTCCGGCCCTCGCCGCCCGCTTACTGTCTCCGGCACTGTCCGTCATCTTTCTCCTGGCAGTGCTTTCTGCAATTCTCTCCACAATTGACAGCGCAATCCTCTCTCCAGCCGGCGTGCTGGCGCAGAATGTCTGCCCGCGTTTTTTCAGTATGTCTTCGCTTCGCCTGAATCGCCTTGCCGTTGTCTTCGTCGCCTCGCTTAGCCTTGGTCTGGCCTGGCTTGGTGAAGATGCATGGTCGCTGCTGGAGGAGGCATACCTCATGACGCTGGCCGGATTGTTCATTCCAGTCATTCTCGGTCTCTATTCCAACCCGCGCAGTTCCAAACCAGCCATCGCAGCAATGCTCACCGGGATTACCCTGTGGGCAGTACACTTACTGCTCGGCTGGGAGGAATTCCTTGTTGTTTTGCCAGGCTTTCAACAGCTGCATCTGCCGATTGCCGTCGGAACGACACTGGCAAGCCTTGCAGCCTACTTCTGTGGTGAACCTCCGGGGACCATTCAATGGCAGACTGTTGCCGCCCCGCTCGACGCAGACGCGAAATGAATCACGGTTGATTTCTGCAGAACGGCATGCAATCCTCAGTTCACCGGAATCAACTCACCAAAAACATTGGCCGGACCGGATCCACCGGCGAAAATCACTAACGCATCACTTCAGACGATGTCTGCGGCGCCCAAATGCCGACTGGCACGGTGCTGTAATTGCCGATGCAATGGTGTTCTCGCGCCAGCACCGCGCCTGTTAACCCAAAAAAGTTCGCTGATGAGATTGTTACGAATCCACACGGTCCTGCTGCTGCTTTGTATTCATCAAACAAAAGTCTGCGATGCGGATCAACAACCGCCGTCACGACCGCACATTATGGTGATCATGGTCGACGACATGGGCTACGGTGACCCGGGCTGCTTCAATCCCGGCTCAAAGATTCCGACTCCCGCGATTGACTCGCTCGCGCGCGACGGAATGAAGTTCACCGACGCTCACGCTCCGGGCCCCCTCTGCCATATGTCACGATATGGTTTAATGACCGGACGCTATCCCTTCCGCACAGATGTCGGCGTCTGGCCCCGCAAGCCGCTGATTGATGAAAGCCAGACCACAATCGCGTCACTGGCCCGAAACGCCGGATATCGCACCGCAATGGTCGGGAAATGGCACTGCGGATTTAAGGAAAGCGGATACGACAAACCGCTCCCGGGCGGCCCGGTCCACCGCGGATTTGACTCCTACTTTGGAATTCGTGCCTCCACCGATATCCCACCCTATTTCTACATCCGCAATGATCGGGCAGTCCAGCCGCCAACGCTTCAGATTGAGTCCAACCAAAGCGAGGGCTGGTCCCCCATTCAGGGTGCATTCTGGAGAGCAGGCGGAATCTCCCCCGATCTGCAACTTCCGGATGTCCTGCCTCGTTTCACAAATGAAGCCATCAATGTGATTCAAGATCACGCTGCTGAACAGAAATCGGACCGTCCCCTGATGCTTTACCTCGCCTACCCGGCTCCACATACCCCGTGGCTGCCCGCTGATGAATTTCGCGGGAAAAGTGGTGCAGGCATGTACGGCGATTTTCTGATGATGGTGGATTCAGAAATTGGCCGAGTCCTCGCGGCGCTGGAACAGGCCGGAATGTCTGAAGACACACTTCTTGTCTTCACATCAGACAATGGGCCGGTCTGGTACGAAGAAGATACCGAACGGTTTCAGCATGATTCCTCCGGCGGTCTCCGCGGTATGAAGGCCGATGCGTGGGAGGCTGGACACCGAATGCCATTCGTCGTCCGCTGGCCGCGCGCTGTCAAGGCTGGAACCGCAACCGATCATCTTGTCTGTTTTACAGATCTGCTGGCGACATTTGCGCAACTCACTCACACCGAACTTTCAGCAGATGCTGGACCGGACAGTTTCAGCTTTCTCCCGGAATTGACCGGGATCCCGCAGCGAATTACCCCGGCTCGGTCTCGGTTTGTCATGCGCGCAGGCAGTGTGGCCTCCATGATGCTGATCCGCTCCGGCAAGTGGAAACTGATCACAGAACAGGGATCAGGTGGATTCAGTAAGCCACGGCGAATTCAAACGGTTCCCGGGGAAGCCATTGGACAACTGTATGAAATGACCAATGACCCCGGTGAACAAACCAATCTGTACAATGATCACCCGGAAATCGTAACCCGTCTGCAGCAGGAACTGATGCAGGTTGTCGGGACGTCCGCCAGCCGCCTGCTGAAAGAATAATGTGCGTCGCCAGCGAAGAGCGACAACGTCCCCGCACTCACTCCCGGAGGGACAGCCCTGGTTCACGGACAACTCCGGCGTCTGCCCGCTGCCCCTCAGCGACTACTCGGTCAGGTAGCTCTCATGCAGCAAACGAAGTTTGGCGGTCACCTCCGGATGCTGCTCCGCGAGGTTCACCTGCTCCTCAGGATCCTCACCCAGATCGAACAACTGGTCCCGGATTACGTCCCACTTGCCCGTGGAGTTCCCGGTATCACGCGTCCGACCAATCAACTTCCAGTCACCGAGCCGCACCGCCCAATCCGCGTTGCTGCCAGTGCCAACCTGCCAGTGCAAAGCCTGCTGCTGATGTGGCGACTTTGCCGATGAGGTCTTTAAGACATCAGTCAGACGTAAACCATCAAGTTTGAGATCCGGCAGATTCACGCCCGCAAGTTCAGTCAGCGTGGGTAACCAGTCACAGGCATGTCCCGCCTGATCACGAACCTCCCCTGCAGGCAGTTCGCCGGGCCATGAAATCACAGCCGGAACACGAATTCCACCTTCCAACAGACTGAATTTCGCACCTCGATGCCGACCGGCACTTCCCCCGCCAAAATGCGCCCTCTCCTCTGTTGAATGACCGTTGTCGCTTTGATACACGATGATTGTTCGTCGACGCAGATCAAGCTCCTGCAACACCCTCAGCAGTCCCTGTAGTCGCTGGTCCTGGGCAGCCAGAAAGGCCGCATACAGCCGACGCGGATCTTCCATTTCCGCAAAATGTTCCAGCCAGTGCGCGTCGCCCTGATACGGATAATGAGGCGTGTTCATTGCGTAATACATAAAGAAGGGCTGATCCTGATGGCCCCGAATGAATTGTGTCGCTTCCTGCAGCATCAGGTCCGGAAAATACCCACCGTCACGGTAGATCTCCTGTCCGTTCCTCCAAAGATCGTGCGTGTTCGGACCAGCCCAGAAGAAAAAGTGGGAGTAGTTGTCAATGCAGCCCCCCATGTGACCAAAACTCAGATCAAACCCCTGCCGCTGCGGAATCGTCTGTTCGGTATAACCCAGATGCCACTTGCCGATGTGAGCGGTCGCGTATCCAGCCCCGCGGAAAACCTCCGCCATGGTGGTTTCTTCAGGCGGTAATGAGTTTCCAACGCCACGGCGAGAGGAACAATTCCCGGGAACACCCGCCCGTACCGGCCACCGTCCCGTTAAGGCCCCGGCACGCGACGGCGAACAAACCGGAGCTGCGGCATAGAACTGCGTGAGCCGCACTCCTTCAGCCGCGAGCTGATCCAGTGCCGGCGTGACAAGGTCGCCCGAACCAAAACATCCGGCATCCACTGTCCCCTGATCATCGGCTAGGATCAGAATCACGTTGGGCGGCCGCTCGGCACACACCGCAATTCCGGTCAACACCGCCAACGAAACCACACCTGCAACAAGTCGCCTGAATCTGTCTTGCATTGTTTCCACCACAGGAATCCCCAAATTCTCAACACCATCCTGAGCGAATCATGACCGTCTCCCGGTCGAGCATCAACCAAAACCGAACATTCGTTGTGCAGCGGATCCGATTACCGCAAAAAGCCTTCCCGATATCTCCCACAGGTGCTAACCTCACCGGCAGACACTTAGGTGCTTGTCACCATGTTCGGCGTCAATGGAGATTCCAAGGATGGCTCGCAGATCTCAGGTCCCTCGTACATCAGCCGGAAGCACCGTCTATCGCGTCGAATGGAACGACGAACACGCCACCGTTGCAGAATATGAGGTGATTTCTGCCACCCCCAACAGCCTGCAACTGAAATCGCAAGCCCCCGAAAGCGATCCACTCGAGCTGACCGGGGAACAGCAACTGCGGCTCTTCGCCACCGACTGGAATGCAGCGATCGATTTGGCGTTTGTGGAAATTGCAGAATCCGTGTCCCGCAAAAAAAACGATTCGCTGGATGACCTCAGACGAACGGAACAACTGGCTCTGTTGCTGAAATAATGCTGTAGAAAATTACGGACGACGCCCGCTGTACGCCCCAGAAACCCACAAAAAAGGGCCGCCCCTCGGGCGGCCCTTCTGCATTGAAATCTGCGTCAGCAAAAGAGCTGTCACTCAGCCAGTGACCGAATGCTGACATTGCGGAACTGGACTGCGTCGCCGTGCCCGGCGAAACCAAACGCACCGCTGGTGAACTCCTTGCCAGGATGAGCACGATTGGCCATGTACTCTGTCACCTTGCTGAGGTCAGTTTCCAGAATCACGCTGCCGTTCAGTTCAACACGGATCGTACTGCCCACAACAGTCACTTCCTGATAGTTCCACTGACCAGCCTCACGCAGGAAACCACGCTCAGCAGCAGACATCCCGTAAGCAGATCCGTGGTACTGTCGCGCGTCGAGGTTCGCGTATTTCGGATGCTCGGAATCAAGTACCTGCAGTTCGCACATCGCATCATAGGCAGGGTCGCCCTTGCCGTTGGTTCGAATCGCCAGACCGTTATTGCCACCCGGGGGGGTCAGGAATTCCAGTTTCACGGCAAAGTCAGAATACATTTTCGCTGTATGCAGAATGCCACCCTTCCCCTGCTTGCAGCGAATTGACCCGTCAACGACTTCGTAGTTATCAACCGCACCAGCCCAGCCTTCAAGGTTCTGACCGTTGAACACAGACGCAAATCCCTCAGTGTCTCGCCCGGCCAGAATCTCATTGGCCTCTTCCGCAGGAATCTCCCTGATGAAAATGTTCCGCCAGCGAATCTCACCACCGTGAGTCTGCAGGCAGATCGGTCCGGAGTTGAACAATGGCTTCTTTCGATCCCAGAAGTTTTCCATGATGGCGTTGTCCACCACCATTTCCCCGTTCAACCAGACGCTGGTTCGCGAACCAATCTGGCGAATCCGGAAACTATTCCACTCACCAAACGCCTTGTCTGCACGAACCGCAGGGTCTTTGCCTGCAGCTCCGGCACTGTTGTTCCACAAGCCACCGCTGCCCTTGTCAGCCCCCAGCTTAAACTTCGACTCTTCCGTGTAGTCCCAGATCTGAACCTGAGGATTTGCTTTCAGATAGATGCCACTGTCTGCGCGAGGAACCGTCTTGTAGTCGATCAGCAGCTCGTAGTCGGTAAACTCTTCGTTGGTTACCAGGTAGGCCCCGTGTCCGTCATTCACCAGTTCGGCATTCTCAACGGACCAGTGCTTGTGGGCATCTGCAGTCCACTCCGCGATCTGACGATCCCGCATCTCATCCGACATCTTTGCCAGATCACGCGGGTCGAAGTGAGGCATTCCGTGCCAGCCTGATAAGTCTTTGTCGTTGAACAGGGGGCGAAAACCCTCTGGCGGTTCGGCAGCCGAGACAGCCGCTGTGGACAGAACAGACAGAGAAGCGGCGACGATGCCACACATCGCGAGCGAACGCAATTTCATAAGCAATCTCCGGAGTGGGTTGGAGCGGAGGTGGAGGAGGGTTGCAGAACAGGCCGAATTCTGCTTTGCCCAAAATATAAACAAAACTGCGACAGGGGAAAACTCCCAGTCCGCTTCCACTGCAAAAAATCCCCGGGGTTGGTGCCCTCGCTTTCAGGCAGGTTGCCCTGCAGGATCGAATTCAGGCAGTCGCAGTTTCTGCACGCTTTCGGATGAACAGCCGCCGCCCCAAATCCCCGCCAGCCGGCGGCCCCAATCTGCCAACTACAGGCCAGCTCCGCGAGGCAATGGCCTGACGAATACCGTCAGCCCCGAAAACGCGAGGTCCGGTGTCACCCGCTCCGCCAGTTCTGCCTCAGTGCCTGTTATGACGAGTAAAGTCATCCCTCCGCTTCCCGCGGACAAGTCGTTGTCCTGAAATGTGCCGGATGTCGCGAGTGCTCTGAGGGACAACAATGCCCCCAGTCGTTCCTCATCACTCTTCGCTCTGACGCTCTGCCCCCCCGAGACACGTGCTCCGCCCACGACGACCGGAGCAGCCGGGATCAGCGACAGCATCTCGCCGTCTGCAGACTGCTCTGACAGCCAGTTCTTCAGTGTGAACGAACGCCCCTGAAGCGAAATCATTCCCGTTTCCGCATTCGCCAACACCGGATAAACCCGGGAATTGCTGACAACATATGCGGCTTTCATCTCCGCGGCCGGAAACTGAGAACCAACTGTCAGCGCCAACTGGGTCAGACGACCGTCAGCAAACACAACCCTGCTGACCGACAAATCCCATTCCGGATATTGCTCGTGAAAACGCGAAACAAACAGACTGCTGCTGAATGGTGGAATCGAACAGCTGTACCGCGCCGCCTGCCCTGATCGAGCCGTCGCCTGTACTGAACCGCCCAATGGACTTCCGGAGAACAGCGTCTGTCGCTGACTGTCGTTCACGGTGTATTTGCCGCCATCGGTCACGAAGATCCTTCCAAACTGCAGACATTCCCAGTTGCTTCCCTCCGTATGCCTGGCAATCACGGCCCCGCGAAAGGAAGAGTTTTCCCCGTAGCCACGCTGCCCCAGCAACTGGAACATCCCGCCAAACGACAACACCAGTCCAAGTACCGCCAGATGTGTGCGAGGAAATTGCCCGGCCGGGGATTGCGATAACCACCAGCACCCTGGATACAACAGCCCGATGTACATCAGGGCCAGCAGAGTAATCAGCCCCACATTGTGCTGCGGCCGAACCTCTCTTAAAAGTCCCTCCCAGATATTCACGTCATCCCACAAATCGACAGCAATCCTGCCGGCGATCTGGTTGAAATCTCCATCCTCGTCCACGTTTGTGAGATCGGTGCGTTCCAGTTGAACCACGTCCTGAACCATCTGATCTGTCAGTCCCTGACGCTGGACTCCAAGTCGATTCACAGTGCCGTGACCCACCGAAAACTGCTCCTGAGGACTATTCAGTTCTGATAAATCTCCACGGAATTGCAGTTCGCTTCCGTTGTTATCGCGCAACAGGAACAACTGACCTCCCATCTTCAGCCAGGTCAGCATGGCCTGTTGCTGCGGAACATCCCACTGTGGCACTCGGTCGAGATACAGCGCATGCAGGCCATGAAGTGCCGTCGACCAGGGTGGAAAAACCTCCTCGGCAAGATGCTTCACTGCGGTCGGCGATCGTTCCAGAGATCCGGCTGAATCCAAAATGACTGCGACCCGGCGAATACGCTTCTCGTCTTCCATCGAAGTCGGGTCCGATACCAGAACAGGCTGTGAAACACTGGCCAGTTCGGTCGTTTCCCCATCGACTTCCAGGAGTAGTTCCCAACTGTCCGAATTTCCGCCAACCCAGGGATAGAACTGAACCCATCGACGTGATCGAGGCCCCAGAAACAGATCCTGCTCCAATACGACGCCCGTCTCGCGAACTAAACCTTGATACTGCCTTAATACCAGGCGTCCCTCCACGGAGTCGCCGGTGAGGTTGTCCAGCAATATCGACAGCGGCTGGAATTCCCGTCGCACAACACGCCCATCCAGCCCCCAGATGGTTTGCACAACACGCACATCAGCTGTCTGCTGCGCGACCACGGGAGTCCTGCAGCACACCATGCACACAACCGACGCAAACACAAATCGAGCCACCGTCCGGAAGCAGAGTACCGTACTCATGATGCTTCCCCAGCCCACTTCCGGGTTGCATACAGAGCACCGTCACTTCGATTTTCTGATTCGGCCCGATCAAGGAGATGTGCTGATCTGCGCAAGGTGAACCAACGCGCCACTCGGGACATGCCCCAGTGCCAACCACACATCAACGCCAACGCGAGGATCTCCAGCAGCAACTGATTCCCCTGCCCATACGAGGACCCAGTCTGGAATTGTCGGTATCTTTCGTAGCTGGCGACCGACAAAAATTGCTGAGCTGCGTCGACTGCACCGTCGATGCGAAACAACCGCCTTGCAGTTCGTTCCAGCTGGACATCCAGGTAATCAACATTCTGAGAATCACGCCGTCGCCAGACCTGCCTTTCATCATCGACCGTATTCAGTACGGTCACGGAGAGAACAGCCCAACCCCCGACCACCATCACAGCCAGCAGCACCGACTTTGCCTGACTTTTGGCTCGTGATCCCAACAGCAAACAAAGCCATGCAACCAGATGACACAGATTCCACGAAGCAAACAATGCCGCACTGAAGTACAGCAGCAGCAGGCCCACCTCCATCATCCCGGCCAACGAAATGATGCTGGCGAAGTTCCCGTACATCAGTACCAGCGTCAAATGGATGCTGAACAACGGCGTTGCCATCACCATGATCAATCGCCGCATGCCAAGGATCTTCTGATTCAGCAATTCGCGATTCGTGATTGCGGTCGACAATAATGCATCAAGTGTTTCGCGAGTCCGCTCTGTGGAGATCAGTGTTGAGGCTTTCACAGCAACCATCAAGATCGTGACTCCCCAGATCAGATACAGCAACCACAGGATTCCGATACCGGACTGTGCCTCGCCGGAAAACATGAACGTCACGCAGGCATACATCACCGGGAATTCGATGAGCAGCAGTACACGAAACAAGTACCTTGCTCGCCCCAGCGACTTCTTCTCACGTTCCCGCCAGGCGACCGGATCGTCTTCCGGGAATGACTCCCGATCAGCGACAATCATCACCCCGCCGGTTCGATCGTTCAGCCGCTGAAAAAAGAAATCCAAGCGGCGAAAGACCCGCAGCATCAAAGAGGAATGCCCGACAAACGCTCGACGAAACAGCAGCATGCGAGTCAGAAACAGAAAGAACGCAGCCACCAGCATCACCGGAACTGTTTCCAACACCACGGTAGCCAGCGGCCCAACGTTCAGATTGTCAAGAAGATCCTGCAGGAAACCGGATTCCTCAGGCATCATCGCCACGCGGCGATTTATCCATTGGTGGGAAGGTATCGGCAGGGGAACTCCCATCAGCAGCGTCAGAAACACCACAAATCCCGACAGGACGTAAGCAGCAACAAATGCAGCAACCGTGGTGGAATACCATGCACTGCATAACAGCCCGATTGACGCAAACAGCAGACACTCCCACAGCAGCAACCATACCGCAGAAAACAGGTCCTCTGTACTGACTCCACCCAGTGAGTAAACAAATGCGAGGATCGGAAACGTCAGCAGCAACAGTGTCAGCATCGGGATCAGACGACTGCCCAGCTTCTCCAGCACAATATTCCACGGATTCAGGCGAGTGACAAATAATGTGCCCAGAGTGTTCCGCTCCTTTTCGATGGTAATCGCGCCACAGGTCAGCGCTGGCATGATCAGGTCGACCGCAATGAACAACAACAGCACAATCTGCGGAAATAATCGCCCACCGATACCAATCAGGGCCAGTTGCAATTGTTCGGCTGACGCTCGCGTCAGTTCCGCTGCAACGCTCATCTCCAGCAAAAGCAGGACCAGCGACAGGATGATCATTGCTCCAACACTGCGGACAACATAGGTGCGTCTCCGCGCTGAGAGCTCTGTCAGCTCACGCCACAACAGTGGAAGCTCCGGGAACAGACGCGGAATCTTCACGTTGTTCGTCCCTCCGTAAGCTTCATGAAGGCCGTTTCCATGTCCATCGCTTCCGGCTGGAACATCGTCAGCCTTGCACCGGCCTCAACCAGACCGGCATGCAAATCTCCAAGGGAAGTCTGGTCCTCGTGCAATGAAATCGCCCAACGATCCACCTGTGTTTCAAGAGCCGCCACGCCCGGGATCCCGCGAACTCGCTGCTCCAGTTCCCCGCATGGATTGTCAACGCGAATGTGGATCAGCCGCATCACCTGAAGACGACGGTAGATCTCATTCAGTGATCCCTCAGCAACCAACTGTCCCAGCTCCACAATGCCAATTCGAGTACAAAGCTGCCCCAACTCAGACAGAATATGACTGCTGATCAAAATGGTCTTGCCCATTTCCTTCAGGGCATTCAGCAATTCCCGCATCTCAATTCGTGCCCGCGGATCCAGTCCACTGGAAGGCTCGTCAAGCAATAACACCTGCGGGTCATGCAGCAACACGCGAGCCATCGCTAACCGCTGCTTCATCCCGCGCGACAAACTGTCGACAGGAGACCCGGCCTTGTGCGCCATATCCGTCAATGTCAAAACATCATCGATCACCGCCTTCCGCTGCTTTGTCGGGACCCGATAGGCAGCCGCAAAAAAATGCAGGTATTCCAACGACGTTAAGTCTTCATACACACCAAAGAAATCCGGAACAAATCCCATCACATCGCGGACGCGACCGGGCTGCCGCAACACATCCAGACCACAAACCAGAGCTGTGCCGCGATACTTCCGCTGCAGGGTTGCCAAAACGCGAAACGTCGATGACTTACCGGCACCGTTCGGCCCGATAAACCCAAAGACTTCTCCTTTGGGAATATCAAGCGATATGCCTTTGACCGCATCAAACTTTCCGTAACTCACCCACAAGTTCCGCAGCCGAACCGCAGTTTCGGCTGTGCCACGCGAATCGCCAAACGCAGGCGAGCCACCAGCCGATACTTCGTCTGCTTCGGCAGGCTCCGCACCTGCGTCCTGCTGATCATTCATCTGAAATCTCCGACCATTCCCAATCTCATTGTCGAGAGCCACGCCTCATTGCCCGCCCGATTCAACAGCCTCGTCCGGAATCCGGTACCGACGCCGAAAAACCTCCACTTTCTGCCCCCGGATGCGCGAAATGACAAGCACATACTCGGCAGCATCCGCCACGTCGGAAATTGCAAGATCCTCGAATCCGGCCCCCCCCTGCGGTGAGAACTGACTCACCAGTCCAGCTGCTCCCAGTCCGTCAGGGAATACTGCCGGAACAGCGGCAACCAGTTGCCGCAACGGGTCTGCACCAGTACTGCTGTCCTCAGCGGTCCGCGTCCCGGAATAAATCATTGTCCTGCCACCAAGGTGATGCACTTGAGCCTCAAATCTTCCCGCCTGACTGTCGTCCAGCACTTTTATCATCCCTTGAAGTCGGGACTGCCCCGCAGAGGTGGTCACCAGAGTCGCGTCGTTCCAGGGAATAGACGGAATCTCCGTGTCCTGACAGTCAAATGTGGTTTGGCGTAATGTCACCGGCGACCATTGGGGAACAAACTGTGAGATCGAAAAGCTCTGAGGAGTGTTGCCGCGATACTCGGGCGGATCATCTCGCCGAACCAGCGCCGGGGTACTTGTTGCCATGCCAAAAGAATCCACAATCCCCGTCGCATTTCCCGCCTGAACCAGCAGACTGTTGCGATATTCCCGCCCTGCCGTCGCCGCTGATCCAAAAAACATTGTTTCAATGTGTGTCTGCCGGACCGGTCCGTTGCGTTCGTCAAGGTCGGTGATAATAAGTTCGCCGCCTGTGTCCTCACTTCCCATGTACGAAACAGCAACACCCACCGTCAGTGCTGTGAAAAACGCCGTCACAACCGGAAACAGGAACCACGTATATCTGCGACACCGCAGCCAACCAAGCAGGAAGTAATCCAAAGGCCCGACAGCAAACACATAACCCAACATGATCAACGCAAAAATGCTGGTTGGAACCATCCGAAAATCTCGAGGAAGCAGAGATTTCTCCACGAGATTCAGCAGACCAATGTCGCGTGGATACGGATCGACGATGGAGCCCCTCAGGGCGCCACTGGTCGGGTTCAGAGACTCTGGCGTCAGGTAGTTGCGGCCATCCCGAAATTCCCAGCGAAACATCCTTCGGACAGGGAATGTCACTCGCGACAGATCTGGAACATAAATACCGAACTCATCCTTTTCTGCATCGGGAATCAGCCGCCGCACCGTCTCGAGTACTGTGTCCTCTTCCTCTTCCAGCCCCCTGAACAACCAGTGATCCTTCCGGATCTTCCAAAGAAAACCCAGCAACTGCCTCGCTCGAAGCTCCTCCGATAACAACGATTCAGCGGTCTGCTGGTCACTTATCAAAGCCACACGCCCCAGGCCCAGGTACGCCTCAATGAGCCCGCTGCCGAAAGAATCGGTCAGCAACAGTTGCCCTTCATCCGAAAGTAACAAATCCGTCTCACTCTTCAGTTCATTTCCAAGCAGCTCACGCAGCAAATCAAGGTCCGCCTGTCGCAGCGTCCCGCCGTGGTGAATACACAAACTGCCGCCGGCTCGCACCCACACCAACAGACCCTGCCGCTGTGATTCCGATAATCTTTGCAGCATCCCGCTGTTCAGCAGAATCACATCGGCCGCACAGTGATGCAGAGGATTGTCGGAGAAATCACCGATATCCCACTGGACAGTGTGATGGACTGCCAGCTCCCGCAACGGCGCCACAGATTCCAGCAGCAGTCGCTCTTCCAGAAACTTCTGATCCCCCGCCGGCATCACACCAGCTCTCACGTCCGCAACGCTGCACATCAGGAAACAACGTTCAAAACCACTGGTAATCAACAAATCAAAGGGCTGCGGAGGATTGACCACGGCAGGGACCGATGTCAGAGAAATGGGATCGCCACCCTCAGG
>JAFMMM010000508.1 GCA_017859815.1 Planctomycetota bacterium
GTCGTTAGATCGAAACCGGGCACTGCCGTGTTGCGAAGATCGAGAGAAAGCGAAGCAGGGGAAGATCCGGGCATTTCGCTTGTTGGCGCGTTCACCGGGCAATCTATACTTGAAGCAAATCCGTTCAAGTCATTCAGCTCGGAGTCCTGCCGTGTCCACCAGTGCCGATTTCTCAACTTCCGGGTCGCGAATTCGGCAGCGGAAACGGCAACTGGCCGACATTCGCGATGAGATTCGCCGTCGTCGGGAGTCGGGAGAAACCGGGATCTCTTCTGCTCGAGTTCTGTCCGATCGCATCGACAAGTTTGTCTGCGACAGCTTTGACTGGATCCTGCAGCAGGCTGAACCCGCAGTTCTGGAATCATTCGCTCTGGTTGCGGTCGGGGGAAATGGGCGTCGTCGCCCTGCACCCTATTCAGACGTCGATCTCCTGATTGTGCTTTCGCCTCAACCCCATCCGGAAACCGAGGCATTGATGCAGGATGCCATTCGGGATTGCTGGGATTCCGGGATTGAGCCGGGCGTTTCCACTCGAACACCTGAAAACGTTGCCACATTTGCTTTCGAAGACCTGCGTTTTGCGACAAGCCTGATCGATGCTCGACATCTGATGGGAAGTCAGGCGCTGTTTGACGACTCACAGAGATTGCTGAAGAAGAAAGTTTTTGGCCGCGATTCCGCTGAACGGATTCGGCAGCTGACAGTTCATCGTCGAGACGAATGGATCACTCGCGGCAACTCCGTGAATCAGCTGGAGCCCGATGTCAAACGCTCGCCGGGTGGTCTAAGAGACCTGCAACTGCTGCGCTGGGTTGCCTTTCTGCGTTACGGCAAGTCGGCGCCCGACATTCTGGTTGCGGAGGGGATCATTACGGAAATCGAGCTGCAGCAATTGCATCAGGCAGACGAATATTTGACGGCGTTGCGGCTGGACCTGCATTTGCATAACAGCTTGAAACAGGATGTGCTGACTCGTGATCTGCAGTTGCAGTTGTCGGCCCTGAAGGGGATTACCGGATCGAATCCTTCCCGGCCGGTTGAAGTCTTTATGCAGCAGTACTTCACTCACACATCGCAGATTGCGGCCATCGCTCGACGTGTTTCGGATGTTCCGAAGAAACAGTCACTGTTACAGCGTGTCCGGAATCGTCTGCTTCCTCGTCGCAGCGAAAGTGGCTATCTGATCGTGAATGGCAGTTTGCAGCTGGAGGACGCCGTTGCTGGCAGTTCTTTAACCGCTGACAACATTCTGGAGATCTTTCTTGCTGCGGCAGAGAACCGCGTACAGCTTGCACCGGAACTGCGACTGCAAATTCAGAGTCTGCGGCATACGCTTCCCGAAGAGCCCACTCGACATCAGACGGATCTGTTTCGTCAGATCCTGCGTTCAGAAGAAGGGCTGCCAACCACACTGCGTGCCATGGCGGAAACGGAATTCCTCGACTGGTTGATTCCACCGTTCGCAGAAATACGCAACCTGATGCAGTTCAATCAGTACCACAGTTTTACCGTGGACGAGCACACACTCAAGACAATTGACGAGGTTGCTCAATTTGCTGACGACAAATCTCCGGTGGGATCTGCATACCGCGAGACGCGTCATCGCGCAACGCTGCATTTGTCCCTGATCCTGCACGATATCGGCAAGGGACGAGCCGGTGATCACAGCATTATTGGGGAAGAAATTGCTGAGTCTGTGGCTGTCCGACTGCAACTTGCGACCAACAAGAAGAACATGTTGAAGTTCCTGGTTCGACAGCATCTGGTCATGCCGGACCTCGCATTTCGTCGCGATATCACGGACCGCGACATGCTGATGGAGTTTGCCAAGCTGGTGGGGGCTCCGGAACTTCTCCGAATGCTGTACTGCCTTTCGGTGGCCGACATCAGAGCTGTTGGGCCGGATGTCTGGTCCGACTGGAAAGGTGATCTCCTGGCCGATCTCTACGACCGTACCAGTCTCATTCTCAGCGGGCGACCGTTCAATCATCTGGAGCGGGAGCGAATTGGCAAGGTGCGGGATGCTGTTCTGCAGCTCCTGAATCAGTCGCAGGACAGCGATTATCACAGTTCGGAAGAGTGGTCTCGCTGGACAGACGAGCAGCTGGATTCGTTGCCTGCCCTGTACCTGATGAATGAGTCACCGGACCGCATCGCAAGAGACCTGGATGTGATCCGCCATTTGTCTGATTCGGACGTCAGGATCGAAGGGCAATTTGATCCCGAAAAATCGCTGGTCAGTTACCGCGTCTTTATTTCTCCCCGACTGGCGACCGGAAGCTTTCACATGATTGCGGGATTGCTTTCGGGCATGGGGATGGACATTCAGGGAGCTCTGATTTGCAACGCTCATGATGGTGTGCGGTTGCTTTCTTTCGAGGTTGAAGATCGCGACTTTGCGATTCCGGTTCCGGACGCAAGGATCGAAGATGTCTCCCTCGTCATCGGCGATGTGCTTTCCGCTCGTCGCAAGCCGGAAACGGTTTTCCGTCGCAGCAGTATTTTTCGAGGTCGTAAAGCGGCTCCGATTCTGGATCGCGAACCCAAAGTTCAATTCGATAATGACTGTTCGCAGCGATTTACTGTGATCGATGTGTTTGCCACGGATACTCAGGGACTGCTCTACACTCTGGCTCATACGATCAACTCGCACGATCTGGCGATCTGCCTGGCGAGGATTGATACGAGCGTGGATCAGGTCGTGGACGTTTTCTACGTGCAGGATCGCAATGGCAAAAAACTGGAAGACCCGGCAGCAATCGAGCGATTGCGGGCTGCGTTGCTGGAAGAGATCCGCAACATTGGCAGTACGTGACGCGTCGGCCGTTACCTCAGATCGGACCCGGAAGAGCGACGACGACCGATGCTGTCAGCAGGATCGCCCCCAACAGTCGCAGCAGCATGACTCTTCCTGTTAATTCCTGACCCGCGCGCCCCGGAATTCGCGTCAGCAACCACATCAGCAGTACCGCCCACAGACCGCGAAGGGCATAGACAATATTCACGCGGGCAGCATCTCCGTATCGACTGAGCACCCACGACATGCTCATTGCCTGCAGTGCCATCAGTAGAGTGCCGCAAAGGACAGGACGAAATGCCTGCTGCTTTCGCAGCGTTTGGATTCGATCCACCCACGGGACGAGGCCCATCGACAGCAAGCCGGT